>NZ_MCTY01000169.1:0-107646 GCF_002873635.1 Shewanella sp. 10N.286.52.B9 | reverse complement strand
GGTCAGATGTGAAAGAGCGACCTTATGTGCAGATACAACTGCGAGACGCTGCATTCTTTATATAAATCAAAAGGTCCCTGTAAGCTCTGCGAAAACAAATAACATCCATATTAAACGGCCAGTTCGGCATCCATGCCTCTCGCTCAGAGCGCTTCACACTGTGAAACTTCGCCATGTTTTGGTCAAATTTGTTCCAGACAAATAATGACATTCCCACCATCCTTGGCGGTCAGAAGCTCGCTGCTGCATCTACACCGGGATTATTATCTCTTCGATTTGACTTTATTCGTGGGAATAAAAAGGCTAAAAAGCAGAAAATCTATTTGCCTCCGACTCAATTTGAATTGAGGACTTTGAAGAAAATAGCGTGAGATTGGCATGGATGCCAATATAGCCTCAGTTAAGCCATGGATGGCGCATCTGAGGCGTTAGCATTTTCAAATATGACCGAAGAACACTACAAGCGAAGTCAAAAGCTGGATCAATCCCCGTTGAAAACATGCGATTTTCAGCATTTTTCGTTGGGGCCTGAGGGTTTGTTAAGGGCTTATTTTGTAAAATGTGAGCGCTTTCCCCCTTGACTCTGCTCTTTGCAAAAGAAGGGGCGAAGCGCCACGACGTTAATCCAAACAAAGTTTGGAAAGACTTAAAGAAAACTTGCGATTTATAACTCGTATAAGTGAAGCACCACGACTTTTTTGTTCAAACTGGCAAACTAGATTTGGGTCACTAAATCGTTAGGGAAGTTTGCCGTGGTGAGTTCTGCCAACTTAAACAACTCATGACGTTTCGAACTTTGTTGTCTTAGTTTCAATCTTTATTGTCTAGTTTCAGACTTTAATGTACATCGACAGGAAAATGAATAACACCAAGCGCGCTTAAGCAAATAAGTGCCTTAGTAAGGGTTTATCCGCTGTGTCTCTACTTCACCATACAATGTTGGTAAATGTTCTCCCATTGCAGGTAAGTGAGCTCAATACTCGCTTCACTGTCACAACAGTAAGCGTCACCCTTTGGGCACACCTTTTCAGTGATATCAGCTAATTGCTCAGTAACACAGCCAGATAAGTACTCGTTACTTAATACCATATTGTTAAGTTGTTGCCGCTGCACAAGGGGAATAGCTAATGAACCCTGCGGCGCAATAACGCAATCAGACGACGCTAAAGAGAGTAACGCGGCAGTGATGAGTCCTTTCATATTAACTCCAATATAATTAAATCAATTATACGATAGCCATTGTAGCCACTGCACAGCAAGGTTTTATTCGAATTAGTTGATTATATCCTTTGCGCTAATCGAAAATTACTATAGTGTGGTTATTCAATTGTTTCGTCATTTATATTTTTCTAGATATTTGGCTTAGCTTTAGCTACCCAACTAGGACAAATAATGACGACCCCTGTACGCGTTCGCTATCACACCATTGAAATTGGTGACAACGATATTCACTTATGTACCCTTCGAGATAAACAGCAATTTAGTGACGATAACAACACAGCTAAAGACTTAGGTATTTCTTCGGCGCTATGGCCCATTTTTGGGGTAGTCTGGCCTTCCAGTATGGTACTGGCAAATCACATGCTTGATTATCAAACTCAAGGTAAACGCATTTTAGAGATTGGTTGTGGTATCGGCCTTTCAAGCTTACTGTTAAACCAAAGAGCCGATGATATTACCGCCACCGATTATCACCCTGAGGTTGAAGGTTTTCTATTAAGAAATACCCAACTCAATAACGACAAATCGATAAACTTTGAACGAGTCGATTGGGCTGATGACAACAGTGATTTAGGTCAGTTCGATTTAATCATCGGCAGTGATTTATTGTACGAAGATGAGCATATTGCCTTGCTGGCTTACTTCATTCAAGCCCATGCCAAACGCCAATGTGAAATTGTTATTGTCGATCCCGGTCGTGGCCGAAAAAACAAACTCACCACCAAGATGGATGAATACGGCTTTAGCCATAATCATATCAAACCCATTCACACTGATTATTTAACACAACAATTCAAAGGCCATATTTTGCGCTTTTCAAGAGAGAGCTAGTGCAGTTAAATTTCGCTTAGCAGTCTAGTATATACTCATAAAAAATCACGCTCTGCTCTGTAATGGCTTGCTGGGTAAAGCCCAGCTTTAAAAGTAATTTAGCTGATGCTTGGTTACTTTTGTCTACCCCAGCGATTAATTTACGCCATTGAAGTTGATCCCGGGAAAATTCAATCACTCCTGTGAGTAACTCGCTTCCATAGCCTTTTTTCCAATAATGCTCACCCAGTAAATAACCGATATGGGCTGTTTCTTCATCAGCAAGATACATAAAGACTAATCCCATCATTAAGCCTGTATCAGTCGCATCAACCCGACATAAACGGCTTTGTGCTAGCATTTCATCAAGCCAGTACTCGGCGGCTGGTAGTGAGTTTAGCTGCTGAAAATTAGCAGGAAGATGATTAACCACTGCAGGTGTCAACAACGCCATAAGCTGTATCAAGAGTGCGGATGACTGCGATGTTAACTCTGATGCAGACTCTGACGATGTCATATCAGAAGATATTTCCCTTATTAGCAGCCTCGCTGTTTGCAAATTTATCTTCACCTGATGGCTCCTATTTATGGCCATTAACAAAGCAAACCCCATTAATAATACGGAGTAACTGCAGGCTATCTTATCATTTAGCGCTATTAAAATTTGCTTTGGTTAGTACCAAAGTGACATCTAGCCATCATTAAGCTGCAATAATATGGCATTAACTCAGCCAATCACTACCATCCTCAGCCTAAGTAAGGTATAACGGCGCCATGAAAACTCCTAAACGTATACAACCACTGGTTGATGATGGCCTTATTGACGAAGTCGTAAGCCAATTAATGAGCGGTAAAGAAGCCACCGTTTATATGGTTCGCTGTGGAAATGAAATCCGCTGCGCCAAAGTGTATAAAGAAGCCATTAAACGGAGCTTCAAAAAAGCAGCGCAATATCAAGAAGGTAGAAAAAGTCGCAATAGCCGTCGCAGCCGTGCAATGGAAAAAGGTTCCAGCTACGGCCGTGAGCAGCAAGAAAATGCCTGGCAAAATGCCGAAGTAGATGCCTTGTATAAATGTGCTGACGCCAATATTCGAGTGCCTGTCCCCTATGGCTGCTTTGAAGGTGTGCTGATAATGGAACTGATCACTGATGGTCAAGGTGATGTGGCCCCGCGTTTAAATGATATTGTGTTAAGCGCAGAACAAGCGTTACAAGATCACGCCACCATGATGGGGTATGTCACTCGTATGTTGTGTGCCGGCATCGTCCATGGTGACTTATCGGAATTTAACGTACTGCAAGATGACCATGGACCTGTGATTATCGATCTGCCCCAAGCCGTCGATGCTTCAGCCAATAATAATGCCAAGGTCATGCTAGAACGTGACGTTAATAATATGACCCGCTATTACTCGCAGTTTGCACCTGAGCTTGCTTTAACAAAGTATGCCAAGGAAATGTGGAGCTTATATGAGAAAGGCGACTTACTGCCTGATACCCAGCTTAGCGGTGAATTTGAAGAGGATACCAGCGCTGCTGATGTCAATTCAGTGCTAGAAGAAATTCAAGCAGCCTTTGAAGAAGAACTAGAGCGCCGCGAACGCATTAGTGAGCCTGAAGAGCTTTAACGCCCTCACACTTAATTTCGACTGTAAATAAAAACGGCGCTGATAGCGCCGTTCTAATACTCAAGAGTTAACTCATCGACCTAGTGGTCGTTTTTACCCCACAGCCATGCTGCACCACGCACCCCAGATGATGCGCCATATTCGTTTTTAACCACTAAGGTGTCGCACTCGCGGCCAACCACATACTTAGGTAATACTTTTGGCAATTCAGTGTATATCGCATCAATATTAGATACGCCGCCACCTAATACAATCACATCAGGGTCGAGCATATTAATCAGGTGTGCCAATGAGCGTGCTAAACGATCGATAAAGCGCACAAATGCTTGGGTCGCTAACGGATGACCATCAGCCATCATTTGCGAAATTTGAATGCCACTGTCAGCTTCACCACCAGCACGGCGGAAATCACGAACAAAGCCAGTGCCTGAAATAAAGGTCTCGATGCAATCTTTGTTGCCACAAAAACACGATGTAGAATTAAATTCGTCCGAAGTCATCCACGGCAAAGGATTATGACCCCATTCACCACCAATGCCATTACCGCCGCCATGAACTTTACCATTTATCGCTAAACCGCCACCGCAGCCTGTACCAATAATCACCCCAAAGACCACATCTTTGCCTGCGGCTGCGCCATCAACAGCTTCAGATACCGCAAAACAGTTAGCATCGTTTGCTACCCGCACTTCTCTATCAAGACGAGCGCTTAAATCTTTATCAAGTGGGTGACCATTAATCCAAGTTGAATTCGAATTTTTAACCAAACCCGTTAACGGTGATACCACCCCTGGGATCCCCACACCCACACTGCCAGTTTGCTGAGTTTCGGCTTCAGCATCATTAACTAAGCCTACTATGGCATCAAGGGTTTCAGGGTAGTTTTTAGGTGTTGGAATACGTTTACGAAATAGCTCTGAACTATCTTCGGCTAGCGCCACCACTTCAATCTTTGTCCCGCCAAGGTCAATACCCATGCGCATCATAGTAACTCTCTCCATATCGTTAGAATCTGTTATTCACCAAAATGAGTGTGCCGCAATAGCTATTATTGAGCTGATAAAAGGCTAACGGTTTCAAGTTAGACACTTTTGCAATGACTCGTTTATATAGCTACCTTGCAAACCATGCTGGTGACGCCGCAATAAAATACGGATTTAAAATATTTTCTTTTTGGTTGTAATCAAGGGACGTTAATTCAGGATAACGCACTACCTGACCACCAGCGCCTTCAACGACAGCTTGCGCTGCAGCGGTATCCCACTCACTGGTTAGCCCCAGTCTTGGATACACATCAGCAATGCCTTCTGCCACCATACAAAACTTTAATGAGCTACCAACACTTTGCATTTGGTGCTCGCCCACATCCTTAAGGAACTCTTCAAGCCCAGGGCTGATATGGGAGCGACTGCCCACCACCACAGGTACAGGGCTGACTGTTTGTTGGCTAATATCTAACTGTTGCTGCTGCCCTTGATACTCAAGCCATGCGCCTTGACCCACAATGGCAGAATAACATTTGTGTAATACCGGCGCGTATACCACCCCTACCATAGCGCGGCCTTGATGAACTAAGGCAATATTGACGGTAAACTCACCGTTGCGCTTAATAAACTCTTTGGTGCCATCTAGTGGGTCAATTAACCAATAAGTTTGCCATTCTTTACGTTCTGACCAAGGGATATCAGCGGCTTCTTCGCTCATGATCTTAATGTCAGCAAATTGCTGAGCTAATGCGTTAACAATCACATTATGACTGGCAATATCCGCAGCGGTCACTGGGCTATCATCTTGTTTTTGCGTTACTTGCAAGTCGGTGTCTGAATACACTTGCATAATTGCATCACCAGCCAATTTGGCAATCTCAACCACTTTAATGAGATGCTGCTGGGTAAACAGCGGTTTCGTAAATGGCTGCTGCGCATCATCTTGCTCTGAAAAACTAAATACCTTCAAGGTTCATCCTTATGAATACGTTAACCTGTGGTTAACTCAAATCACTTAGCGCTATTATGCCAGTTGCTCGCAAGATGATTTATAACTATTTAGTTTGTCTTAGAAATAACAATGTTAGTTAACTTTTCACTAGCATAAATATCAAGGTAGCTCTGCCACGCCTCTGAGTTAATTTTTGCTACTAATATGCAACATCGTTTACAGATAGTAAGCCAAGTGCCCCTTGCATAAAAGGCACAATGGCTTAGCTGCATTCGTATTCAAACTGATTTAAAACAATGTTATTTAGTTAGCTGCACATTATCTACTTGCATAACCACCCCATTTTGATTGCCCCAAGCCGGAAAAATCACTAATGGGGTATCAACTTGGGTTAAATCTAAACTTGAGCCAGCATGGCTAACAAGGTCTGCAAGCGCTAACTTATAATGGGTCCAAGTGGCAATATCGGGCGTAGTAATGGCAAAGTCACCAGAGCTACAGGGATGGCCACAATCGACCTTGATATTAAAGTCGCGCTGGCTTCGAGGATCTGTCAGCACATTGACATCAAACTCAACAAAACTAAATTGGCTAACATCTTGACCTAATCCGGTGCTTTGGTAATAAACCACGGCTTCATCGGTATTAAAACTAAATTGAGTTACAGCGCCATAATCACCACCAGCATCAACTTGAGCGATATCGACTGAACCATTAGCGGCGTAATGTCCTATGCTATATGGCGGTTTTACTTCATTGTCATAAATAACCAACTCATCCACTTCAACTACTTGATATTCATAGCGCACATTATCAATTTGCAGGCTGATGTTACCTAGCGCTTCAATCACAAACGGATTCACTACCACAGCTAAGTCAGCCACGCTGCCTGGCGAAAACCGATTGCCACTGGCGACTAATTCTGCGATAGATATTTTTACTTCAGTCCAAGTATTAAGCTCTGGCAGAGTGACGTTAATATCACTGACATTAGGCCAACCACTGTCAATTTTAACCAGCAGCTCGACATTATCGTCGATAGATAACAGGTTAATATCAAAGACTAAATAGCCATTATTGGCCCAATGAGACAAATCGGCTGTGGGAGGGTAAGAGAAATAAGCATTACCCGTCGCGCCCACTTTATCCATTTGCAGCACCTCACCGCGACCTTCTACTGTCAGCGTCTGCAAGGTAATACTGCCATCGGGGTTATAGCTATCAAGCGCTAACCCTTGGGCTAGTGCATCGTCAAACATGATAAATTCTGGTCCTGCGCCAATGTCAGTGCTGGGGGTCGTGATCGCTGGCGGCTGATGGCCTTCTACCACTGCTGCGGCCTCATCAATAGTGGCACAACCACTGCCTGTTGTTGGCGCGACACTGCATTCATACACGCGCACATAATCCACCTCCATGGTTTGTGGAAATACCGACTCATCCACCCCAGTGTTGTTGACATTACCCGCCCAAGTACCGCCAACGGCAAAATTGAGGATCATGTGAAACGCTTGATTGTAAGGTGCATCTTCAGGGGCTTGTTGTAAAATCCCCTCAGCATCAGTGTATTGACTGTACCAACCCGTTGAGCGCTGAGTGGCAAAATGCACATCATCCACATACCAGCGAATTTCATCTTGCTCCCATTCAAGGGCATAAACATGAAAATCATCGGCAGGATTTGCGCCGTGTGGCAAACTGTACTCTGCGCCAGAATAGACATTGCCAGGCCAAGCTTTACCATAATGCAAAGTGCCATGAACCCGGCTTTCAGGTGTCTGGGACTCATCGCCATTGGTGATCACTTTCAGATTAACCGCTTCCATAATATCGATTTCGCCAGAGCCTGCCCAAGGACCATAAACCCAGTCAGTGGGCAACATCCAAATGGCCGGCCAAGTGCCCTGACCTTGTGGCATTTTGGCTTTAATTTCAAAGCGGCCATATTTCCAATCGCCTTTATGGGTCGAATCTAAACGCGCCGAAGTGTAAGGCTGCTGTTTTGAAGTGTCATTGGCATCGTAATTAGGATCGCCCAATGCTACTGCAGGGCCATTAAAATCTTCCCGCAGAGCGGTAATCACTAACTTACCATCAACCACTTGGCTGTTATCAGCACGCTGGGTATAACATTGTAATTCTTCGTTGCCGCCGCCATAACAGTTATGGGCTAAATTCCATTTAGTGGCATCAATCTCAGCGCCGTCAAATTCGTCACTCCACACCAATGACCAGCTTGCGTTTTCTTGCCCTGAACCCGTGTCTGAATCAGAGTCTGAATCAGAGTCTACTGGCGCTTGCTCTGATTCAACTTCAGGCTCAGTTTCAGTCTCATTATCTGAGCCACATCCTATTAGCAGCAGCGCAGTTAAACTCGCCGCGCTAATGACTTTAGCGGATGAAAAAGCCTGGCTTAGAGCCAAATTTAACGGTAATTTTCTATTGAACATTCTTGATTCCCCAATCGCAAAATATCTAAAAAATTCCAGCAAAATGCCCTACAAACTCAATTGTAAGCTCAACGTCATTGGTGGATTAACATGCCCGCTAAGAGGATCTTAGCGGGTTAACTCATTCAGGTTTGATAAATACTTAAACCAGAATGCCTACTGCCGCTAACGATTACTGCTCGTTAGTGGCACATGAAATAGTGGCTTGTTCAGCGCCATTTGGCACTATAACTAAATCACTAAAACTCACTTCTGCTGCGCCTATGGTTGATAGGTAAAACGGCGTATTGATTTTGCCAAAGTCCAGTTGCTGCTCTTTAAAACATTGCAAATCAACACTGATGGTTTGCCATGTATCAATGGCGACGCTATTAAGCTGCTCGGTAATATCAACATCAGCGCGGCAATCTCTATCGCATGCCATACCCAGTAATAATGGCTGCTCAAGTTTTTTAGCAGTTTTAATCATTACGCTCAGGGCGGCATTGCTATTTGAGTAAGCTCGTAAGTCCCGCGGGAAGTTACTAATTAACCCCACAAAGCCTAAACCTGAACCATTAAAACTAATTAAGCGGGCATCTTCTTGAACTTGCTTATCAAAGGTGCGTAGCGTAACCACATCATTAGACTGAATACTACTACTGACTGTATCCATTGACGTTTCTGTGCCTATCATCAAGCGCCAAGGTGCTTTTACAGCACGTTCAAATAATGGTAATGCTTCAAGCTTATCATCGGTAGCAAAGTTATCTTCAGATAAGGTGTTAGCGACCACATTACTCGGAACCTCAGTGTTGATGTCAGCGCCATAATGCAAGCCATAGCCATAGCCAAATAAAGGCGCGTAGTCTTTATCAAACACATTCACTTTGGTTTGTTGCGGGCGAGTCGGCCAAGAGAAAGACAATTTACCTGCAAAGTTTTCATTAACCTCGCCATTAGCTTGGCTCAATAACACTTGAGCCACCCCGTCACCTTCAGTACCAGGAAGCCAAGCTGCCACAAATGCATCAGATGCATTTAACTCAGCATTGACCCACATAGGACGGCCACTGATAAACACTGCTACCACAGGAATACCTTGGGCTTTAAGCGACTTTAGTAAGGCTAAATCACGTTTATCACCACGCTGATATTCAAGGTTATCAATATCACCATTGCCTTCGGCATAAGGCTCTTCACCAAATACCACAATCGCTACATCGGGCTTATTCGCAGCCTCAAATGCACCATCAACGCTTAACCAAGTTTGACCACCTGCAGCTTTAACCGTTTGCTCAATACCAGCATAAATTGAAGTTGCACCAGGAAAGTCTTCATTTAAGTTATCAGTACCCTGCCAAGTAATACTCCAGCCACCCGATTGCTTACCGATGTTATCTGCAGCATCACCTGCCACTAAGATTTTGGCACTAGGCGAAATAGGTAAAATGTTATTATTGTTTTTCAGCAACACTAACGATTCTCGTACAGCTTGTCTGGCAACGTCGCGATGCTCTTTGGCACCAATTAACTCAGTTTTACCTGAAATGGCACGATTAGCAGGGCTTGGTTTTTCAAATAACCCAGCGCGGATTTTTACCCGTAAAATACGGCGCACCGCATCATCGATACGAGATTGCGCAATCACACCGTTTTTGACTTGGGCAATGGTATTTTCATACAAAGGCTTCCAAGCACTGGTTGGCACCATGTACACATCTAAACCAGCATTGACGGCCTGTGCGCAAGACTCATTGGTGCAACCTGCCACTTGTCCGTGACCATTCCAGTCACCAACCACAAAACCATCAAAGCCCATTTTGTCTTTTAATACATCGTTTAATAGATATTTATCACCATGAATTTTACTGCCATGCCAGCTATTAAAAGATGCCATCACCGTTTGTGCTCCTGCAGTTAAGCCGCCCACATAACCTTGGGCATGAATATCAAATAATTCCTGCTCAGTCGCTAGGTTATCGCCTTGATCGATACCTTTTTCAGTGCCGCCATCGCCAAGGAAATGCTTTACGGTTGAAATAACATGCTGGTCTGATAAAAAGTCTTCGCCAACGGCGCCCTGCAGGCCTTCAACAATTGAATGAGAGTATGACTTTACGATTTGTGGGTCTTCAGAATAACCTTCATAAGTACGACCCCAGCGGTCATCCCTTACAACGGCCACTGTTGGCGCAAATACCCAATCAATACCGGTTACCATGACTTCTTTGGCGGTAATGGCAGCTATTTGCTTAATTAACTCAGGATTATTGGCTGCGCCTAAACCGATATTGTGCGGGAATAAAGTCGCGCCAATCACATTGTTATGGCCATGGACTGCATCTGTGCCCCACATAGTAGGTATCGCAATACCATCTACACTGTCATCCATCGACGCTTGATACATTTTTTCAGCAAGTTCAATCCAGTCTGATGGCGTGGCATGTTTATCATCATTTGGATAAGCACCGCCGCCATTTAAATAAGAGCCGAAACCGTATTTACGCATATCTTCCACAGTAATGTCGCGAATTTCAGGCTGGATCATTTGCGCGACTTTTTGCTCTAAGGTCATGGTCGCCATCAGCTTATCGATACGCGTTTCAAGGACAACATCTTTAGCAAATGGAATAGCAAGTGTTGGCCAAATATCAATATTGGTTGCCGCTGTTGCTTTTGTGATAGAAGCTTGTGCCACAGTTTCCGCTGCGCTAGTAACTTCGCTACTAGACTCTGGCGTTACGGGTTTGACTTCATCTTGACCACACGCACTTAAGCCAACCAACACCGCCAAAACCTGCGCGGGCAGCGTTAATCGCTTAAATGTATTCATTGAGTTTACTGTTCTCATAATCACGCCTTTTAAAATCGTTTTTTTATGTAATTTGTTTATGTAAGTTTTTTGATACAAATCATACAGTTCTAAAATCAAACGCTTTGTGGTCGTGTAGCCTTGCTACCCACTAAGCCGTAATAAGCAATAAATGCATAACAAATTAACGGCAATGCAAATGCTAATTGAATGCCTAAGCTGTCAGCCATAATACCCTGCAGTAATGGCACTATCGCGCCGCCGACAATAGCCAGGCACAACACCCCTGAACCTTGGCTGGTATATTGCTTTAAATCTTGTAGCGCTAAACTAAAGATGGTTGGGAACATAATCGAGTTACATAAGCCCACTAATAATAAGGCCCACATCGCCGTGGTGCCTTCTGCAAACATGGCAACAGCGACCAATAGCACCGCACAAGTGGCATTAAAGGCCAGCACTTTACCTGCTGAGATTTTTTGCATAACTAGCGCACCAATAAAGCGACCCACCATTGCGCCGCCAAAATAGTAAGCAATATAGTTAGCCGCCTCTGCTTCAGTAAAACCACCAATATCAGGCTGAGTTAAAAAGTTAATTAAAAAGCTGCCGATACCCACTTCTGCGCCGACATAAACAAAAATACCCACAGCCCCTAAGACTAAATGAGGATATTTCCACGCACTACCGCTACTTTTCCCAGAGGTATTTGTTGGTTTAATCCCTAACACTGGTAATTTTAAAATCATAAAAATAACCGCTAACACACATAAGGCTCCCGCTAACATCAAGTAAGGCACCTGAACGGTACTGGCATGATGTACTACTTCAACGGCTGGATCACTATTGTGAGTTAAGCTACTTAAAATTAACCAACTACCAAAAAATGGCGCCACTGTGGTACCAAGAGAATTAAAGGCTTGAGTCATGGTTAAACGAGATGATGCGGTTTCAGCAGGGCCTAAAGCACTGACATAAGGATTGGCTGCAACCTGTAAAATGGTAATGCCTGACGCTAACACAAAAAACGCGCTTAAAAACATCCAGTAAGATGCATAACTTGCTGAAGGATAAAACATTAAACAACCAACACAAGCAATCGCTAAGCCGGTAACAATCCCTTTTTGATAACCAATTTTACCCACCAGATGCCCTGCGGGAATTGAGACAATAAAATAGGCTCCGAAGAAACAAAACTGCACCAACATTGCTTGGGTGTAGTTAAGTTCGAACATATCTTTCAGGTAAGGAATAAGAATATCATTGAGGCAAGTTAAAAAGCCCCACATAAAAAATAATGACGTTAATGCCACCAGCGCAAAACGAAAATTTCCTGTTTGATGAACACTGTCACTATCAATATTCATTGGTTCAGCAACCCCATTTGAAGGTGCACTAGCCATAACATTTCCTCATTTATTGTTTTTTATTTTGGGTAAATGACTATCAATTCGATTAACGTTTTCATTGATAGGCACACCAAAGATTGTGTAAATCAATTATTGACCTTTTGTTAATTAATCACTAACCTCGATGTAAGCGCTTTCATTTTTAACATACCGATAACGAATGTCAACGATTTTTCGCAGTAAAAATCGGATTTTAAACTGCTAAGCACACTGAGACTCGCACTTTTAAGTCACTCTGACCTAAACACGCGAAAAACTTATTAAGCGAATGAAAAATATGAAAATATCTTTACCATCAAATTCAAAAATGCACACAAAAGAGTTCACTTTTGGGGTGGCAACCGCTTCTTTTCAAATTGAAGGCGCCGCCGATACTCGCCTCCCTTGCATATGGGATACCTTCTGTGCAACGGCCAGTAAGATTCGTGATGGTTCAGACGGAAAGCAAGCTTGTGAGCATGTGGCATTATGGAAAGATGATGTGCAATTAATCGAATCTTTAGGCGTTGATGCCTACCGATTATCAATTTCTTGGCCGCGAGTCATTAAGCAAGATGGTAGCCTCAATCAACAAGGTGTCGACTTTTATGTCAACTTAATTGATGAGTTAAATAGCCGCGGTATAAAGGTCTACGCCACCTTGTATCATTGGGACTTACCACAACATATTGAAGAGCAAGGTGGATGGCTAAACCGTCAAACCGCTTATCTATTTGAAGACTACGCAGATAAAATCACCCAAGCTTTAGGCGACAAAGTCTATTCTTACGCCACCTTAAATGAACCTTTTTGCAGTTCATACTTAGGTTATGAAGTGGGTGTTCATGCCCCAGGCTTAGCCACCAAAGCATTTGGTCGTCAATCAGCACACCATTTATTACTGGCCCATGGCTTGGCTTTAAAGGTTATTCAACAAAATTGCCCTAATGCATTAAACGGTATCGTGCTTAATTTTACCCCTTGCTATCCATTAACTGACACTGATGCCGATATAAAAGCAGCTAGCATCGCCGACGATTATTTTAACCAGTGGTATATGAAGCCAATAATGGATGGCGAATACCCTGCAATCATTAATGATTTTGATGAGGCTGATAAGCCTGACATTCAAGCGGGTGACATGGACATCATTAAACAGCCACTAGACTTTTTAGGGATTAACTTTTATACCCGCGCAGTTTATAGCGCCTGTGATAAAAATGAGTTTGTTCAAGTTGATATGAAAGATGCCCCAAAAACCGATATAGGTTGGGAAATCTACCCAAGTGCATTTACTGACTTACTGACGAGTTTAAATAGTACATATACATTACCGCCTGTTTATATCACTGAAAATGGTGCGGCGATGGACGATAAAATTGTTAATAACCAAGTTGATGATTTAGATCGTCTTGAATATTACCAAGCGCACTTAAACGCTGTAAATGATGCCATTAACCAAGGTGTTAATGTAGCCGGTTATTTTGCTTGGAGTTTAATGGATAACTTTGAGTGGGCTGAAGGCTATTTAAAACGTTTTGGAATCGTGTATGTTGATTATCAAACTCAGCAGCGCACCATTAAAAGAAGTGGCTTAGCTTATCGCGAGTTTATCAGTCAGCGTAAATAATGGCTGCGGGTTAACTTTGAACCACATCTGAGTTAACTAACAGCAATATATAAAGCAGATTACTAAAAACAGCATAACCATAATAATGACCCGGAAGAGGTTCGCATGATTAGCGTTAAAGAAAAAATAGCCTATGGATTAGGTGATACCGCCAGCAATATTGTATTTCAGACAGTAATGCTATTTTTAACTTTTTTCTATACTGATATTTTCGGTATTTCACCCGCCTTTGTCGGCACCATGTTCCTCGCGGTGCGGGTTATCGATGCGATTACCGATCCACTGATGGGCGCCTTAACAGACAGAACCAATACCCGTTGGGGTAAGTTTAGACCTTACTTATTGTGGTTTGCACTGCCTTTCGGTTTAATCAGCGTATTAGCTTTTACGACACCTGATTTAGCAGAAGAAGGCAAAATGATTTATGCCTTCGTCACTTACACTGCGTTAATGATGGTCTACACCGCTATTAACATTCCCTATTGCGCTTTGGGTGGAGTGTTAACAGCCGATCCAAAAGAGCGTGTTTCAGTACAATCTTATCGTTTTGTTTTTGCCATGCTAGGCGGCTTGATGGTATCAGGATTGACGCTTCCATTAGTTGAGTATTTCGGCCAAGGTGACCAAGCCAAGGGCTACCAGTTAACTATCGCAGCAATGAGTGTGCTAGGTGTCATCATGTTCCTATTGTGCTTTATTGGCACTAAAGAACGTTTACATCCACCACAAGATCAAAACACCAGCTTTAAAGCCGACTTCAAAAACCTGTTAAAAAATGATCAATGGCGCGTGCTTTCAGTCGCGGCAATTTGCTTATTATCAGGTATGGTTTTAAAAACCAGTTTAGCGATTTATTACGTCAAGTATTACCTCAACTTACCCGACATGATCACCTTGTTTATTACTTTAGGCATGATTGGAAATATTTTTGGTTGTATTTTGGCGCAACCCCTGGCTAAAAGAGTGTGTAAGGTAAAAGCCTACATCACCATTCAGATCATTTCAGCCATACTTTGTGTAGCCGCTTATTTTGTCTCAAGTGAACAAGTTGTCCTCGCTTTTGCTCTATATATTATCTGGGGCTTTACCTTCAATATGGGTACACCACTGCTTTGGGCCAAAATGGCTGATGCGGTTGATTATGGTCAATTCAAAACCGGGGTAAGAATTACCGGGATGATTTATTCATCGGTTATTTTCTTCATCAAATTAGGTGTGGCAATTGGCGGCGCAGCTGCAGGTTGGCTACTCGCAATGTATGGCTACCAAGCTGATATTGAATTATCTGAAACGACTAAACAGGGTATTTTAATCTCATTTACCTTATACCCTGCTATTGGATCGATTATCGTGGCTGTGGTTATGCGCTGGTACACTCTTGATAATCAGGAAGTTGAAAGAGTGCATTTAGCCATCACTAAGTAAATCGCTAAATAAAATGCCAAAAGAAGTAGTTAACTAATTAACTACTTCGAGATATTGAATATCGTTAACCGCTTCTCGATAATGATGAATACAAATATCAATATAAAATCCGTATTACTGAAGGTTTAAGGCTTTATTGCCACATAAAATAAAGAATTAAGCACTAAGTGAAGGTTTTTTTAGTGATTATGCTAAATAGTTCATGGTAGGCTGTTTGCCGCTTAAATGATTATGTAAAACGGAAAGCTTAAATAGGGATATATGGCAACAATATATGATGTATCAGTCTTAGCGGGTGTTTCCCTTGCGACAGTGTCTCGAGTGATGAATAACAACACCAAAGTCAGCGACAAGACTAAACAGAAAGTATTAAGTGCAATGGAGCAATTGGGTTATCGCCCTAATTCTATCGCACAGTCATTAGCATCTAATCGCTCAAACAGCGTTGGGGTGTTAGTTTCCCAGCTAGATGGTCCCTACTACGGTCCTATGATGACCGAAATTGAAACAGCCTTAAGAGGCGCTAATAAACACGTTATTATTGCCGCAGGCCACAGCGTTGAGTCTCAAGAAAAAGAAGGTGTTGAGTTTTTAATGAGTCGCGGTTGTGATGCGTTAATTCTTGATGTTGAAGCCGTAGATGATGACTATCTCATAAAGCTTTGCCAAGGCACGACTCCCATTGTATTAATCAACCGCTATATTGAAGAAATTAGTGATGCCTGCGTTTATTTAGATAATGAACTGGGTGGCTATTTAGCCACTAAACACATTCTCAGCCATGGACATAAAGCTATTGCTTATATCTCAGGCCCTAAATTTAAACTCGATGCCAAGGACCGCTTGCGTGGCCATCAACGGGCATTAACAGAATTTGATCTCAAGTTTGATGAGCAATTGTGCTTTGAGGGTGACTTTAAAGAGCACAGTGGCAGTTTGGCGATGGAACACTTACTGAGCGTCAATAAACCCTTTACTGCTGTGGTATGTGCCAATGACCAAATGGCCTCTGGTGCTATTGCTGTTTGTCTTGAACGCGGCATGAAGATCCCCCAAGACTTATCTTTTGTGGGTTACGATAATATTCCTTTCCCGCAATATATCTCTCCGAAGCTCACCACGATCAATAACCCGATCCACGAAATGGGTAAAATGGCAGCGTTTTGGATATTAAAACATGTTTATAATGTTACCAACACCAGTGTAGAGAATACCTTTATACCTCAGTTAGTTGTCAGGGACTCGGCCACTTCGCCAATCAAATAGATGTATATTTTTAAATGCTATCAGTGAATGTTAGCGACTGATAGCAATCAAGCCAGCCAGCCCGCTTCATTGTTGTACCTAATACTCTTCAGTCCTAAATATATCGCCATTAAAATAGCGTTGCTGTGACGCTATGTTTATCAGTGATTAACAACTGATAGCAGTCAAATCAGTCCCTTTAATTACTATACCTAATACTCTTCAGTCTAAAAAATATCGCCAATCAAATAGATGTATATTTTTAAATGCTATCAGTGAATTTTAACTGTTAACTGCTGATAGCAATCAAGCCAGCCCGTTTGATTGTTGTACCTAATACTCTTCAGTCTAAAAAATATCGCCAATCGAATAGAAGTATATTTTTAAGTGCTATCAGTGAATGTTAAATGTTAACTACTGTTAGCAATCAAGCCAGCCCGCTTCATTGTTGTACCGAATACTCTTCAGTCCTAAATATACCGCCCTTAAAACAGCTTTACTGTGACGCTATGTTTATCAGTGAGTAACTGCGAAAGTACCAATCAAACATTCCTCTAAAAGCAGCCTCAAGCCTGTGCATAAATCCAACAACTGTACATTTGATAGAACCACCTTCCATACTACGCAACAAACTAGCCTCCAAGCACAAATTTTCGTAAATATATGTAAGCGCTATCACAAAAATATTATTTTTTGATAATCCTAATAAAAACATAACAAAAACAAATTAACCGTTAAAAAACAACAAACTAAATGCACACAAAAAAACTATAACCACCAGCTCAGGTTAACGAGTTGTAACTTTTATGCTAAATAATGTTGACGCTATTAACAAATTAATCTAGTTTTATGTAAGCGCTTACATAAGCTTTTTCAAAAAGACTTTTATAAGCGTGCCAAAAATGATGAATAAAGTATGTTACGAATAAATCGTAACCCGAATAAAAAATCAGAGAGTAGTAGCCTGAATTCGAAGTCGAGGGGAGACTTAGATGAAACCTAGAACATTTAGAAAAACCAGAATTGCCACTAGTTTGTCGGTAGTACTGAGCGCAAGTACCATGATGCCAGCATTTGCAGCAGATGAAGTTGCAAGTGAAAATATTGAAGTACTAAAGGTCACTGGTATCCGCGGTAGCTTAATTAAATCAATGGATTTAAAACGTAGCTCAAACGGTGTTGTTGATGCAATTAACGCAGAAGACATTGGTAAGTTCCCAGACAGTAACTTAGCAGAATCTTTACAACGTATTACTGGTGTATCAATTGACAGACAAAACGGCGAAGGTAGCCGCGTTTCTGTTCGTGGTTTTGGTGCAGACCAAAACTTAGTCATGCTCAATGGCCGTCAAATGCCAGTGACAACCGGTTCTCGTTCATTTGATTTTGCTAACATAGCTTCAGAAGCCATTAGCGCTGTTGAAGTAGAAAAAACTAGCCAAGCGAAAAACTCAACTGGTGGTATTGGTGCAACAATTAATGTTCTAACTCATCGCCCTTTAAGTTCTCCTGGTTTAAAAGCCAGTTTCGGCGTTAAAGCCGTAGATGATACTTCTACTGATGAAGGTTCTATCACGCCAGAACTTTCAGGTATTTACTCAAATACCTTTGCTGATGGCAAATTTGGTATTTCAATTTCAGCCAGTTATCAAGAACGTGAAAGTGGTAACCAGCAAGCACAAGTGGGCACCGGTTGGCGTAGTTTCCCTGGTATTGTTGACCAAGATTGGGGTGGCGATAACGCAGAATGGGGCGGCGTACCAAAAGATGACAATCAAATAAACCGACCTGGTGAAGGCGATGTTTACTCGGTACCACAAACAACTGTGTACCGTTTTGAAGAGCAACAACGCGCTCGTACCAATGGTCAGTTAGTATTGCAGTACGAACCAATCGATTCTCTTCGTGCTACGTTAGATTACACTTACATGCAAAACGATATCGATACTCAATCACATGATGTATCGGCATGGTTTAACTTTGTTCCAACTCAAGAAAGTACTTGGTCAGACGGCCCAGTATCTTCACCACTGGTTTATTCTGAAACCTATCCTGATGGCGGCGCTGATTTATCGATGGCTGCTGGCGATTATGGTACTCGTGACGAAAGTGGCTCAATTGGCTTTAACTTAGAGTGGGATGCAACTGATAACTTATTCTTATCACTTGATTACCATAGCTCTGAAGCTGAGCGTTCACCTAATAACAAAAATGGTAGTAGCAGTAATTTAAGTACTGCAGCATTTATTCGTACCAGTGCGGCAACTGACTTTACTGGTGACGTACCCGTACTTGCTGTCGGCGGTGGTAATCAGGTTCGCCCTGAAGACATGCGCGTAACCGGTTCAGTATTTGGTAATGCTCGGAATAAATCAGAAATTGACCAATTACAAATCAATGGTACTTACATATTTGAAGAAGCCGGTAGCATTGACTTTGGTATAGCGGCAACTGACGTTAACAACCATTCGCAATCAGTTAACGTACAACGTAATGATTGGGGTGGTGTTGGCGCTGAAGGTGATTTTGACCCAGCATGGTTCCCTACTGGTAGTGTGCAAGATCAATTTGATGGCTCACAAGGTGACTTCTCAGATTATGAAGGTTCAGCGTCTGTAGACCCACAAGATGTTATTTTCTTATGGGACTTTGAAGCTGTTCGTGCTCGCGCCGCTGAATTGTATGGTTCTACTGCTGTTGGTGATTGTGGCAATGGTTTCTGCCCATCAACAGATTATGCCAGCGATACCGACCGCTACACGCAAGAAGAATCTCAATCTGCTTATATCCAATATAACTACGAAGGCGACATCGGTGACATGCCATTTGATGTGCATGTGGGTGTGCGTTACGAGCAAACAGATGTTGAATCTAAATCAGCAGTTTCATCTTACGATCAAGCGACTTGGATAGCTGAGACAGAAATTGCCCTACAAAGTACCACTACTGACAATCGTGTATTCCAAACTCAAAAAGGTGATTACGATTACTTCTTGCCAAGCTTTAACTTCAATATTGAAGTGGTAGAAGATGTCATGTTACGTGCGGCATACAGTGAAACAATTGGTCGCCCTGATTATACCTCGATTCAAGGTGGTACCACAGTTGGCACCCTTGCAAACCGCGGCGGTGGTAGCGGCTCTACAGGTAACCCAAGCTTATTACCGTTAGAGTCTGAAAATATCGATTTTTCTGCTGAATGGTACTACGCTGATGCAAGTTATGTTTCTGTAGGTTACTTCCGCAAAGATGTAACTAACTTTATTGATAATAGCCCTGTTAACTCAGATATTTACAGTATTCCAGACCCATCAAATGGGGTTTATGTTCAAGAAGCGATTGCTGCAGGTCAAGTGACAGCAATTGACCAGCGTCAGTGGATTTATGACACCTACGGTGCAACTGATCCAAACGTTACTCTAAACCCTGATAATGGCAATATTGAAATCACCGGTAACCCTGGTGACCCAAGTGTTAACTTTGTTATTAATACTCCAGCTAACAGCAGTCAAAGCTCTGTAATTGATGGTTGGGAATTTGCAGTTCAGCACTTCTTTGGTGAGTCAGGCTTTGGTTTACAAGCTAACTACACTTTAGTGAATGCGGGTGATGATTTTGATAATACTAACTTAGGCCGTCCAGATAGCGCCACTCGCGCTGCAGACGCTGGACAGAATGTATTAACCAACATCAGTGATACTGCCAACATTGTTGCTATGTATGAAGACTATGGTTTCTCAGCGCGTTTAGCTTGGAACTGGCGTGATGAGTTCTTAAACTCTACCGGCAATGATACTGGTGCTAACCCCACTTATACTGAAGAATACTCACAACTTGATTTTAATATCGGTTATGACATTGCGGCAGTTGAAGGGTTAACCGTGTTCTTCGAAGGTCTTAATATTACCAACGAAAACACCCGTACCCATGGTCGTTCGTACACAGAAGTACTTAACTACACCCAAACTGGGGCACGTTATAGCTTAGGTGCGCGTTACACATTCTAATGTGTATGTAAATCTATCAAAAAGTAAGGTCGTTTGAGGTGACCCCATGGTCACCTCTTTTTTTAAGCTACATCCATTAGCAACAAGGACGTTGCACTTTTTTATCAAACTACTGAATACAGATTTCACTAACTATCCCTTGTAAGTGACTGAAAATTATTCGATGCTGTTTAAGTTAACAACTAAGCCTTAAAGATATTAATAAAAACAATAGGCCCTTTTATGGAACAAGCGATAAATCATATAGTCATTGTCGGTGGCGGCACTGCAGGTTGGATTACAGCAGGTATTCTGGCTGCTGAACATAATGCTGATAATGGCAAACTATCGCCCTCTCCCAAGCTCAACATTACCCTGATAGAATCCCCTGATGTTGCCACGATTGGCGTTGGCGAAGGCACTTGGCCTTCAATGCGCACCACCTTAAAAAAAATCGGTATCAGTGAAACAGAATTTTTAATCAGTTGCGATGCCAGCTTCAAGCAAGGTTCACGGTTTATTAATTGGACCCATTCGCTGACTGAAAACCACAGCAATAACCCAAACAATAGTCCAAGCAATAGTCCAAGCAATAAAAGCAGCGATCATTATCTACACCCGTTTAGCCTGCCGATGGGCACTAACGAAATTGATTTATGCCCCTATTGGTTACCCCACCGTGACCAAGTCAGCTTTGCTGATGCTGTCGGTCAGCAAAACCAACTGAGTCAGCTATTTTTAGCGCCTAAGCAAATCACCACTGCTGAGTATCAATTTCAAAATAATTACGGTTACCATTTAAACGCCGGTAAATTTAGTCAACTGCTACAAAAGCATTGCACTGAAAAACTCGGCGTCAGCCATATACGCGATCACGTCACGGCTATTCATAAAAAAGACAACGGCGACATTGGCTATTTAGCCACTAAACACTCAGGTGAAATTGCAGCTGACTTATTTGTTGATTGCACTGGGGTGAAATCATTACTTTTGGGCGAGCAACTTGAAGTGCCATTCATTTGCCAAAAGGCAGTGTTATTTAATGACTCAGCCCTAGCGGTACAAGTCCCCTACCCTGAGCCTGAAACAGATATCGCTTCATGTACCCATTCAACCGCGCAAACTAATGGCTGGATTTGGGATATCGGCTTACCCACACGCCGCGGTGTTGGACATGTGTACTCGTCGAGTCATACAACGCAAGCTGAGGCGGAGCAACAACTGATCGATTATCTAAAACCGACCGCGGGGTTAGATGTTGATAATCTCAACATTAGAGCGCTTTCCATCGCCCCAGGTCATAGGCAGGTGTGCTGGAAAAACAACTGTATGGCTATTGGTATGGCTTCAGGCTTTATTGAGCCCTTAGAGGCATCGGCATTAGCCTTAGTTGAATGGAGCGCTAATACCCTTGCGCAGCAACTCCCTGCTAACCGTCAGGTGATGGATATTGTATCGGCTAGAGTGAATAAGCGTTTTCAGCAACATTGGCAACAAATTATCGAGTTTTTGAAATTGCATTATGTGCTGAGTAAACGCAGTGACAGTGACTATTGGCATGATCATCGTGAATCATCCACCATTCCTGATAGCTTGCAAGAGCAGTTACAACTATGGCAGACCCAGCCTCCAAGCCGTCATGACATTCAACATACTGATGTGCTGTTTCCGGCTGCGAGCTTTCAATTTGTGCTTTACGGAATGGGCTTTGAAACACAAATGCCAAACCAATTAAAACCTTCTTTACAAAATAGAGCTCAGCAATTATTTGCCGACAATATCAAACGTACCCAAGGTTTAAAGCAAGTATTACCGAGTAATCGAGAATTACTTAATAAAATCCAACAATATGGGTTATCTCGTATTTAGCACCCAACCCATTGATAAATTATAACGACAACATAAACAGCAATGACTGTACTTGATTAGGATGTCAGCATGAACAAACCAGTATTACTCAATAGCGTCGACCACAAAGATTTGAAAATCATCACTGAGCGCTCAGCAAAGTACGGTGATAATTTATGGTACACGGTAACTTTCCCGTTAGAATTTCGCAGTGTGCAGGCTAATTATCCGATCTTTTTTCAAAAAGACAGCCAAACGGGTCAATTCTATTCGGTGGCGTTATTTGGCTTCCAACACAAAGAAAACCTGTTCTTACAAGATGGTAAATGGAATGCATCATATATCCCACTAACCGTGCGTCGTCAGCCATTTCTAATTGGTCAACAAAAAGTGACTGAAGATGGCGTTGAGCAGGTGCAACGAGTGATCCACCTCGACCCTAACCACCCTCGGATCAATGAAACTGAAGGCGAAGCCTTATTTTTCCCTTATGGTGGTAATACCCCCTATTTAGATGAAGTAGGCGATATGCTTGAGGCGATTCACCATGGTTTAAGTGACAGTAAACAGTTCATCGATACCTTAATCAAATTAGAATTACTGGAGTCTTTCACCCTAGATGTGCAATTAGATAATGGTGAAAAACATCAAATGATTGGTTTTTATACCATTAATGAAGACACCTTAGCGGGGTTATCAGCAGAAGTGCTTGGCGAGTTGCATCAACATGGCTATCTCAATGCCATCTATATGGCGCTGGCATCACAATCTAATATCAGACAATTACTTAATTTCAAAAATGCCCAAAACAGCTAAATCTCATTAAATTGGATTTACAACAAAAATTAAGTTCTTGATAGGATGTAAGGTAATGAGCATGGCACTAAATCAGACAGCAAAGCAGACGGTAAAAGTCATAGATGATTGTCCATTAGAAGATATTCAAGCTGTGATTGAGGCAATGAATATTGAAAACACCGTTCAGCCCGTTATCTTTAAAGGTGCTTGCCGCCATTGGCCGCTGGTTCAGGCAGGTTTAGATTCTGCTAAATCAGCCGCTGACTACCTGTTGTCTTTTTATCAAGAAACGCCGGTTACTGCCTATTATGTTGCGCCTGAACATAAAGGCAGAGTTTTTTATAATGAGCAGGTCAATGGCTTTAATTACCAAGCCAGCCAACTCAACTTAAGACAAGTGATTGATAAGTTATTTGCCCACCAAGATGATCAATTGCCGCCAAGTATTTATATGGGCTCCACCGAGATAAACCATTTTTTGCCCGGACTTGCGGCTGAAAATAGCGTTAATATCGACCCCATAAAACCACTCACCAGTGTCTGGCTTGGTAATCAATCTCGCATCGCTGCCCACTTTGATTTTCCACAAAACCTCGCTTGTAATGTTGTCGGAAAACGCACCTTTACTCTTTTCCCACCTGAACAGGTGGCCAATTTATATATTGGCCCGATGGAGTTTGCCCCCGGCGGACAAGAAATTAGCATGGTGGACTTCGATAATCCTGACTTTGAGCGTTTCCCTAAATTTACCCACGCATTAGCGGCCTCACAAACCGCTGAATTAGAAGCTGGTGACGTACTCTATGTTCCAAGTATGTGGTGGCACCATGTGGCGGGTAATCAAGCCTTTAATGTGCTTATTACCCACTGGTGGCGTGACAGTCCAGGTTATTTAGGTAGACCCAATAATGCCCTAGCCTTGGCGATGCTGAGTTTACGCTCATTACCAAAAGCGCAGCGCCAAGCATGGAAAGCCATGTTTGAGCATTATGTTTTTGACCATGATGACGACGATGTAGCGCACATCCCTAAAGAGGCTCAAGGGATGCAAACCAAACCGCTAGATGAGCTCAATGCACGTAAATTAAGAGCTGATTTAATCAATAAATTAAAACGCTAACCGCTTTTGTCAAGCAACTTATTTTAGCAAATACGTCTTTAATATCATGATATTACAAGCAAATACAGTTTAAGGAATGCCAATGAACATACCAAATAAACCCATTAAAAAGGTCGTCATCGCCGGTGGCGGCACCGCAGGTTGGATGACAGCTGCGGCATTAACTAAGTTATTAGGTAAAAACCTTGAAGTAGTATTAGTTGAGTCTGATGAAATCGGTACTGTGGGTGTCGGTGAAGCAACCATCCCAACACTGCATATTTTTCATCGCTTATTAGGCATTAAAGAACAAGATGTCATGGCGGCCACCAATGCTACCTTTAAACTGGGTATTTCTTTTGAAAACTGGCATGACGTCGGCAAAGATTATATTCACTCATTTGGTTTTTTAGGCAAAGATTGCTGGGCTTGTGGCTTTCAACATTTTTGGCTTAAGGGTCAGCAACGTGGGCTAGTCAGTGAAATTGGTGATTATTGCACCGAACATTTGGCCGCCCGCGAAGGTCGATTTGCCGTGTTACCTAACCAAGATTACAACCATGCCTATCATATGGATGCCAGCTTATACGCCAAGTTCTTGCGGGTTATTGCAGAGCAGCACGGTATTAAGCGTATTGAAGGCAAAATATCAGCGGTACAGCAGCACCATGATAATGGCCATATCAGCGCGTTAACACTGATGTCAGGTGAAGTGATTGAAGGTGACTTATTCATTGATTGTACCGGCTTTAAGGCCTTATTAATCGAGCAAACCCTTAATGCAGGTTTTGATGACTGGAGCCATTGGTTACCTTGTGATAGCGCCATTGCGGTGCAAACAAAAACCACCAGCAAGCCCATTCCCTATACTCGTTCAATTGCCCGAGAATCCGGCTGGCAGTGGCGCATTCCGCTACAAAGCCGCACTGGCAACGGTATTGTGTTTTGCAGTAAATACATCAGTGATGATGAAGCTAAAGCCACCTTAATGGAAAACATTGAAGGTGAACCATTAACTGAACCACGAGTGATAAAGTTCCGCACCGGTAGTCGCCGTAAAACCTGGGATAAAAACTGTGTCGCCATTGGTCTTTCATCTGGTTTTTTAGAGCCATTAGAGTCCACCAGCATTCATTTAATTCAGCGCGGTATTGTACGTTTACTGCAAATGTTCCCCTCACAAGGCATTGTTGAAGAAGATATCAATGAGTTTAACCAACAGACTCGCACAGAAACCGAGAATATTCGTGACTTCATTATCTTGCATTATAAAGTCACTGACAGAGTCGATACACGTTTTTGGCGTCATTGTAAGAGCATGGACGTACCTGCCTCATTGCAACATCGTATCGATATGTTTGATGCTTCAGGTAAAGTCTACAAACACGGTAATGAGTTATTTGGTGAAAGCTCTTGGATACAAGTAATGATGGGCCAAGGTCTAGCGCCGAAACAATATCACCCGATTGTGGATATGATGGAAGATGCAGAACTTGAAAGCTTCTTAGGCAATATCAAAGCAAAAGTGAAACACAAAGTGGCTAATTTGCCTGATCATTATGAGTTTGTGCAGCATTACTGCAAATCAAAAATGCTTTAACTCATTCTAATCGCTTGATAGGTATAGATAACGGATCCGCATATTATGGTCGATGTAACATCAGCAGCACCTAAGTCAGATAAACATAAGCCGGCTGGCAGCAATAACTTAAATGCTATGGTGCTGGTCAAAAAGCCCATCAAGCCACAAGTGGTTTATATCGGTGAGTTAAAAACACCGGTGATTGTGATTGATGACTTTACTGCTGATGTATCTGAGCTTCAGGCCTGTGCCAGTCAAATCGATTTCAATCTCGATATGGGGTCTTACTACCCTGGTGTGCGGGCAAAATTACCTAAAGACTATGTTATTGAAGTGCTTAATCATATATTCCAGCTAATTTATGATGTGTACAAGGTGCCAACCAATTTACGAATTAAGCCTCAAGCGACCTATTTTTCGTTAATTAACCGTCAGCCAGAAAGCTTAACCACCTTGCAGCGGATCCCCCACTTTGATACCCCTGCGCCCTACTATTTTGCCATTTTACAATATTTGAACGACCAGCCCCACGGCGCCACGGCGTTTTTTAAACATAAACCCAGTGGTTTTGAACGTATTACTCAACAAAACATGCAGCAATATTTTAATGCTGCCGAGCCCTATTTACAGCAAATAGCCCCTAAACCTGCCAAGTATTTTGTTGAAAGTAACACCTATTATCAGCAACATCATCAAATTGAATACAAGCAACACCGTTTGGTGATTTACCCCGGTAACCTATTACACTCGACCTTGGTAAACCTTGATACTGACATTGACAGTAATCCTGATACTGGTCGGCTAACCGCCAATATTTTTATCAATATTGAATAATATCTACAGTAATTATCCGCCAAGTCAGTGATTGAACAAGCCGTATGCCTTAATACCTAACAAACTAACATTGTACAAACGAGTACATGACTAAAACATTAATAGCAAAAGCCAATCCTGCAAGGAGCCTGTGATGACACCGAAAACACCAACAGCTATGAAAGGGCTTACAAAAAAGGTTCAGCTAGCGTTAACACTTACTGCGGCTGCAACAAGCCTTATCAGTGTTTCAACAAATGTTGTTGCGTCTTCGGTGAATGCCTCATCACAGTCTCAAGCTTCATCACAAACTCATGCCTTATCGGTTTTATCAATAAGTGAACAACGTCGCTTACAACATCGTTTGTCCAATGTAGAAGCTGAAATTGAGCGCCTTTTACCGCAGCTTACTTTAGAAGAAAAAGTTTCACTGGTGCACGCTGGCGGTAAATTTCATATCCCTGCTATTGAGCGATTAAATATTCATGAAATGTGGATGTCAGATGGCCCCCATGGCGTCCGTTATGAAATTGACCGAAACTCATGGGCGCCTGCTGGCTGGACCAATGACTACTCCACTTACTTGCCGCCATTAACCGCTGTTGCAGCAAGTTGGGACCCGCACATGGCAAGCTTACACGGCAATGTTTTAGGCGCCGAAGCCCGTCATCGCAACAAAGATTTAATCCTCGGCCCTGGGGTTAATTTAGCCCGTTTACCTTTGTATGGGCGTAACTTTGAATACATGGGTGAAGACCCCTTTTTGGCAGCCGCACTAGTAGTGCCAACCGTTAAAGCCATTCAAGCCAATGATGTAGGCGCCACTGCCAAGCATTATGCCCTTAACACGCAAGAGTTAAACCGCACAGGCGTTAACGCCATACCCGATGAGCGTACCTTACGAGAAGTGTATTTACCGGCATTTGAAGCTGCGGTAAAGCTAGCTAATGTACACGCGATAATGGGCGCTTATAATGAATTTCGTGGTACTAATGCTAATCAAAGTAAGCATCTCATTAAAACCATTTTAAAAGGTGAATGGGGCTACGAAGGCGTGCTGCTCACCGATTGGAATGTTGATATCAATACCTATGACGCCGCCATGAATGGCCTTGATATCGAAATGGGCACTGACGTAGCCAGCTACGATGAATACTTTTTAGCAACACCGCTATTAGAGATGATTAAAGCAGGTAAAGTGCCTGAGGCTGAATTAGACGATAAAGTTCGCCGTATTCTAAGAGTACAGCTCAGTATCGGGATGATGGATAAACAACGTTTATCGGGCGATCGCAATACCCAGGCCCATCGTGACGACGCAAGAACCATAGCAACCAACGGTGTGGTACTGTTAAAAAATGATAATCGTGTATTGCCATTGGATAGCAACAAGGTAACAAACATTCTGGTTTTAGGCCCTAATGCCGATAAGCGTCATGGTTTCGGTGGCGGTTCATCAGAAGTCAAAGCGCTGTATGAAATAAGCCCACTTGATGGTCTTAAAGCTAAGCTTGAGCAAGCAGGAGGCAAGGTAAAGATTGAACACATGCGCCCTGCCAGTAGTCAATTTATGCCCATTCCCAATGATTACCTCACCACACGACATTGGACTGGTACGCCATCATGGCAAATTAACTACTTTACTGATGCGAAGGTGGAGCAATTAAGCAGTGAATCATGGATTGCTGACCCACAGTTTGATAGCAAGGGTAAAGCGCAAATAATCGAAATCAAAGCCAACATTAAACCCATGGAAACGGGCAACCATACCTTAAAGATTAAAGGTCGCGGCAAAGTATCGTTAACCATTAATGATAACCGTTTAGTTAGCAGTACTCAGATCACTGATGCAACAGTGTTAAGCCAAGATATCAAGCTAACCGCTGGTGAAACCTATGCATTTAGCCTAACTTACCAAGGTGATGAAACGGTGACCTTAGGCTGGGAAACGCCCAACAGTTTGTATAACACAGAAAAAGAATATCTCGCCGCAGCCAAAAACGCTGATGCAGTAGTTTATTTTGGTGGTTTAAGCCATGCTGATGATCGTGAATCTATTGATCGCCCTGATATGAAGTTGCCAGGTCAACAAGATGAAATCATCGCTAAGCTATTAACAGCTAACCCGAACACCGTGGTGTTTATGATTGGTGGTTCAGCAGTTGAGATGCCATGGGCAGATGATGCCAAGGCTGTGTTGTGGGGCTGGTATGGCGGTATGGAAGCTGGACATGCTTATGCTGACATCCTATTTGGTGATGAAAACCCCAGCGGAAAGATGCCGATAACATTACCGAAAAAACTCGCTGATACCGCGCCAATTGCCCTAAATGATTATAACGAAAAGGAATCACGTTATAGCGAAGGTGTATTTATTGGTTATCGCTGGTTCGAGCAACAAAATATCACCCCACAATTTCCTTTTGGCCACGGTCTATCCTATAGCGATTTCACCTACTCAGACATTCAACTTTCAACTGATAATATCAAAGCTGATGACACGATTACTGTTACTGCAACAATAACCAATAGCAGTAACATCGCTGGCGCTGAAGTGACTCAGTTATATTTGCATGATCTTAACGCCAGTGTCCCGCGACCTGCCAAAGAGTTAAAAGGCTTTAATAAAGTGTGGCTCAACGCCGGTGAAAGCAAACAAGTGAGTTTCAACTTAACCACACGAGACTTATCTTTTTGGGATGTAAAATCCAATGATTGGCTCGCTGAAACCGGTGAATTTGAAGTGATGATTGGCGCGTCTGTCGCTGATATAAAGTTGCGTAAAAAGTTTACCTACACGCAGTAGCAAGCTGAATTAAATAACGACAACTGATAGATATAAAGGGTGAGCAAATAGCTCACCCTTTTATTATATTGTTGAGTTTACGCCTTGAGATTCAACTGCTGCAATAATAGCGCGGTAATTTCAGCGGCCAGCTCGTTTTCTCCAATCTCATTGAGTATTTCAATCGCGCACTCTGCAGTGCATAACCCCCCTTCTACTTGATTGCGCCTTAATTGATATAAAGATGCATGTTTCGGCGTTAAGCTGACTTTTTCAAGCGCCTGTAAATAAGGGCTGCGGTTATACATTTTGCGCGCTTCTTGCCAGGTGGCATCGATGATCACTAGCGCATCAAACTGAGCTAAAGCTGACGGTTTAGAAGTAGTAGATGAAGGGATAACTGCAGCCTTAGACGACTTTTCTGAAAAAGCCTCATCATCAACCTTTAACGGGTTTGTCTCCTCTTCAGATGGGAACACTAAAGCCACTTTTCCTGAGGCGATCATTTGCAATAACTCATCACTTGGGGATTTACGTTGCCAAGTGATCACCGGCGCAGCATCAGCCAAGACTTGCGTAACCCACTGGCCAGTATTGGTTGCTCTGGTTAGCTCTCGCTCATGGGTTAATAACACTATTTTCATATATAAGGTTTCACAGTTTTCAAAATATCGAATATCTGCCAAACAGTTCTGGCAGCTTAATTTTACTAGCTTACAGGATTGCATATTGCAGGCCTACTGCTCTGCAGCCATTCGCTGCTTGCGCTAATCATTGACTAATTATCAATTAATACAAAAAATTAATCCTCAGGCTGCATCAATAATTTTTGTAACTAACTGGCTACCTTTGTGCCGCGAGGCTTGAGTGTTTTGTAACATTCAGTAAAAATTGCTTTTCTCAATACGTTAATTACACAATTGGCTGTTATCATAGCGCTAACAACTAATTTTTATCATTTGGTGAGTCATTTCACCCCAAAGAGCATTCAATGAAGTTAAAAATACTAGCAGGGATAGCACTATTTACTAGCTTTTCTACCCAAGCCGCTTGGTGGGTGGAACCTACAGACTTGCCGCTTAGAGCAGATATACAATTACTTTCTGATACTGGCGTTATTATTCAGCCTGTGACTACCTTTCCTTTGATGTGGTCTGGGATAAAAAAAGATTTAGATAATGCTGCTGACAGCCCAATGTCTGTGCATCAAAAAGATGCTTATCATCGTGTGATGCGCGCTTACAATAAAGATCACCAAGCTGTGACTTTAGGTGCAAGCTTAAGTGGCGCCAATGAAAAAGCTCGCTTTATTGGTTACGGTAATGACTATCGCGACAAAGCTGAAGTTGAATTTACAGCAGAAGTCACCCAAGACTGGTTTAGTGGCCGCTTAGCTGCCAGTTATCATTATGATGCTATCGATGGCAATGAAACTCGCCTAGATAATAGCTTTGCAGCAGTCAAACTGGGTAACTGGATTGTCACTGGCGGCGCAGTGCAAAAATATTGGGGCCCAAGTTGGGACTCAGGTTTAATCCAAACCACCAATGCCAGACCTATGCCAGGCATTACCTTTTCTCGTAATGACAGTAATGCCTTTGAAACCCCTTGGTTAAACTGGGTTGGTCCGTGGACCTTTACCACCAGCTTTAGCCAAATGGAAAGTGATCGCTATGTGCCTGACACCCAGCATTGGGGCGCTCGTGGTACCCTAAGACCCATTTCAAAATTAGAAATTGGCTTTTCTTGGACCATGCAATGGGGCGGTGAAGGCTACGGCAACAGCTTGTCTGATTGGTGGGATGGCTTATTTAATGGCGGGATGTCTGAAGGTGAGCTTGAAAACGGTCAAGAAAACATGCTCGCAGGTTACGATTTTAGATGGTCTGATACCGCTTGGGGCGTACCTTATGGTATTTACTACGAGCGCATCCACGAAGACTATCACAATGGCAAACATAAGCTGATTAACGCCTCAAACATGGGTGGGGTTGATGTTTTTATTGCCTCACTTAACACCCGTTTTTTTGCTGAATACTCAGATACTGCAGCTGCCTGTGGCGAAGACTCTAACGTCTACAACTGCATGTATGAACACGGCTTTTATAAAAGTGGTTATCGTTACTATGGCCGCAGCTTAGGCAGCACCTATGATAATGATTCTCGCGTTGTGGTGTTAGGTGGTATTACTCAACTACAACATGGCCAAAGCTTATCGACTAAGTTTCGTTATGCCAAACTTAACTTTGATGGGGTAGACACTGGTAACCCAACTGGTGGAAATCCGGTATCCCCTGGCCGTTATGAGCGTTTGTTGCAGCTTGATGCCAGTTACCACCGACCATTTTATGAAGGTAAGTTAAAACTTGGCGGCACTGTTGGCTACAGTGAGTATCCTGAAGTTGATACCAGCAGCGATTGGGAAATCACCGTTTACGCTGGTTGGGAACGCGATTTTTAATTGCTAATCACAATAGCAAATTAACACACTGAAATATAATAAAGCCCATCATTTGATGGGCTTTTCTGTATTTCCTATGTAACTAAAGCTAAAACAGACTCTTTAAACTACAAACCTTTATCTTCCCATTGCTGCTTTTTACGATAGATAGTCGAAGGGCTTACATCTAATAAACCCGCGGCTTTTGGAATATTACCGTCACATTGCTCAATAGCGGTTTCAATGGTCATTTTTTCGATTAACCACAATGGCTGTATATCATCATCAACGACCTGAGTTTGTTGATTAGGTGCTGTTTCTGTTGTTTTTTGTAGGGCCTGTTGAGCCGCATTTTCAAAGCCTGACTCGCTTGCATAATGCGCCTTTGCCTCTACTGGTGCGGCTGAGGTGTTTAAATCTGTCATCGACAATGACACTGCGGTGCTCATTTGCGCAGTCATTTGCGCAGTCATTTGCGCAGGTAACATGGCCAAAGACACTTCTTCGGCTGTGTTAAGCACTACAATTTGCCTGATCACATTCTGCAGTTGACGCACGTTACCTGGCCATGGGTAATTGACAAAGCAACGTTCAACTTCGGTAGAGAAACGTTTAAAAGATTTGCCCTCTTCTTTGCTGTATTGCTTCAACAGCTTTTTAGCAATAGACATCACGTCTTTGCCCCTTTGTCTTAAAGGCGGCAGTTCTATAGGGATAACATGTAAGCGATAATATAAATCTTCCCGAAAGCGTCCTTCTTGCACTTCTTTCCATGGGTCTCGGTTGGTGGCACTAATAAAACGCACATCAACTTTTTCTTCTTTAGTGCCGCCTACACGCTGAAATACCCCAGTTTGAATAAAGCGTAGCAATTTACTTTGCAACTCTAAATCCATTTCACACAGTTCATCAAGAAATAAAGTGCCACCATCAGCACGAGTTGCTGCGCCATCACGATTACTCACAGCGCCAGTAAACGCACCTTTGGTGTGACCAAAAATTTCGCTTTCAATTAAATCTTTCGGAATTGAGGCGCAGTTTAAAGCAATAAAAGCTTCTTGTGCTCGTGTTCCTGCTTGATGGATCGCTTGGGCGCAAACCTCTTTACCTGTGCCACTTTCGCCCATCACAAACACTGACGCTTTACTGTTGGCCACGCAATCAATGGTGTTATATACGGTTTGCATGGCTAAGGAGTCACCAATAAAGCCATGAAAATTGGTTTTTGGGAGGCTATTTTCATAATTGGTCACAAGTGCCAATAAGTCTTTTTGCTTCAGAGCATTACGCACAGTAATCGCCAACCTTTTACTATCAAAAGGCTTAACTAGAAAATCAAACGCACCGGCGCGCATGGCATCTACGGCTAAATCAATGGTGCCATAAGCAGTGATCATAATGACGGTGATCTGCGGGTAGTCTTGCTGCACTTTGGTCAAAATATCCATTCCCGACATATCCGGCAATTTAATATCTAACACTAATAAGTCTGGTTGTTTACGGGCAAGTTCTTTTAATGCATCTTCACCAAAATTAACCAAGGTGACTTCGGCGCCTTCGGCACAAAGGTATTCGCTGTACAATGCGCCTAATGACATACTATCTTCTACAAGAACGGCACTAAATCCCATGGGTAACTTCCTTATTTAATTATTTATGACCGATATCAAATCGTTGCTCAATTAACGTCAAGCTTTGCTCAGCAACCACAAATATCTGCTCAAATAATGCGGCTAAAGGTTCATCTTCGGTTCTGGCTGCGGCCTCAAGTAAAATGGCTACTTCAGATAACTTTTGCGCCCCAAAACTGCCTGCACTACTTTTAATGGTATGAACTTGATCTTCAATCTCTGCTCGGCTTCCATTGGCAGTGATGGTTTTTAAAATATCGATACGCATCTTAGTTTCATTATGAAATACCTTCATCATTTTAACTAAGCTTGCTTCACCTACCGCTTTTAGTAACTCATCAAACACCTGCTGATCCAACAACACATCATCAGCTATTGTTTCATTTATGGTTTCAGTTATAGTTTCAGTTATAGTTTCATGTGTAGTTTCAGCTATTAAGCCATTTGAGGTGTCAGCTAATAGGATTTCATTTACCTCAGCTGTTGGCTTAATGTGAGTTTCTTTCTCTGCAGCAATATCACTAACCTCGTCACTAACCTCATGAGTTATTTCCATCGCGTCATTAGCATTGCCCTTCACCTGAGTTAACCAGTAATTTATCCCAGAGATCAAATCCTGCTTTTTAACCGGCTTACCAATAAACCCAAGCATGCCGGCGTCTTTACATGCTGCAACCTCTTCACTGAATACGTTGGCTGACATGGCCAAGATAATTTGATCAGGCTTACTGGCTAAAATTTTACGGCACGCTTCAAGGCCATCCATTTCAGGCATACGAATATCCATCAAAATTAAATCAAACTCTTGCTTTAACCCTATCTCTACCGCTTCTACACCGTTATTAGCATAGGTCATGACTGCGCCGCTATTGGTCAATATCGTACCTGCGACCATTTGGTTTACTGGGCTATCTTCTGCGAGTAATAATTTACAGCCATCAGGCAGGGTTAATTTACTTTCAATGATCTGCTTATCACTCTTTTCTACATTACTGGCATTACTGATTAAGCTTAGTAATATCTCTCGGCTTAACGGCTTGCTGACAGACTCGACTATGCCTAAGTCAGTACTGCGCGCCTGCACTTGTGTATTCACCCCAGATAACAAAGCCGTGATATAGCCTGTCTTAGTCAAATAGCGATTTGATAAGCCCTCTACGCTTTGATGTTCACAGTCTAAAATACAGCTTTCATCGAGCATGATGACATCAAATTGGCCGTTGTTGCTTGATTGACTATCAAGCTCGCTGAGCTGATGCGCAAAGCATGTCTCGACGCCATATTGGCGGTATTGCTTTTCAATTAACTCACAAAGGGTCATATCGGGGTGAATCACTAACACCCGAGGCGCTGTTGATAAAGCAATATCAACAGTTGTTATTTCAGCAGGTTCATCAAGTACCACAGTTAATGTAAACTCACTTCCTTGGCCTAGTTGGCTTTGAACGCTGAGGTTGCCCCCCATCATTTTAGCCAGTTCAGAACATATGGCTAAGCCTAAGCCTGTACCTGCATAACTGGTGGTATGCGTGTCATGAACCTGAGAAAACTCTCTAAATAACTTCTGTTGTGATATTTCACTGATCCCAATGCCTTGATCTTTTACCTTACAGCTCAGTTGCACCTTGCCGTTATCGCGGTTGATAATCTCAATCTCAACAGCAATACACCCATCGGTTGAAAACTTAATCGCATTATCCACCAGGTTTTGCAGCACTTGCCTAATACGCTGCGCATCTCCGATTAAAATTTGCGGTACATCTCGGTCAATAACACTGCCAAGATGCACTCCTTTATCATGGGCTTTATGGGACAAAATCTGTAACACTTGCGCGACTAACTTATCAGGTTGAAACTCTTTAGCTTCCAGTTGCATTTGCCCAGCTTCAATCTTCGAGAAGTCCAAAATATCATTAATGGTACTTAACAAGACTGAGCCCGCTTCTTTAGCCGCGCGAGCATACATGCGCTGGCCCTTTTCAAGTTGAGAGTCTAAAAGCAAATCAACACTGCCAAGTACGGCATTCAGTGGTGAGCGAATTTCATGGCTCATAGTGGCTAAAAATCGTGACTTAGCTTCACTGCCCGCCTCTGCTTGCTCTTTGGCTAATCTTAATTCTTCTTCTCTGGATTTTTGCTCTGAAATATTGCGTAAAAAAGCGGTGAAGAACATTTCATCACCTAATTGAATGGGGATCACCCGCAATTCAACCGGAAACTCCTCGCCAGCTTTATTATGGGCAGGAACTTCGATGCGATTATTCAGCACAGGCCCTTCACCAGTGCGGCGGTGATGCTCCATGCCATTTTTATGGGCACTATGGAAACCTGCGGGAATAATTAAATCTTCCAGCCTTTCACCTAATGCCTCTTCGCGCTCATAGCCAAACAGTTTGACCGCCGCAGCATTAAACTCAACCACTCTGCCGCTAATATCAATAGAGATTAACGCATCATGGGTGGCTTCAATGGTTGCCACCAAAATAGATTGAGTTCTGGCAGCGGTTTGTTGCTCTTTTTTAAGTTCGGTTAAATCTTTGATAAAGCCTAAAAATAGAATCTCACCATCAATTTGCATTTTTGAAATGGTTAGCTCGATAGGAAATAAGCTGCCATCTTTATGCTGCGCTTTTAACTCACGACTGTTACCAATAATTTTTGCATCACCCGTTGTAAGATAATGCTTGATATAGCCATCATGCATAAAGCGATCTGCCATCGGCATTAAAATAGACACATTTTCATCAATAAGCTGTGCTTTTTCATAGCCAAATAACTTACTGACGGCATTATTCACTTCATTAATCACGCCGTTAACATCAATAATGACAAAGCCATCAGCCGCTGAATCTAATATGGTATTTAAGCGAACATTGGCACCTTGTAAATCACTGCGTTTTTCATCCAAGTTTTTAAGCATGGCATTAAAGGCGTTAGTCGTATCGGTGATATCTTGGGTGCCGGGCTCAACCACTTGCACCCCTGATTCCCCTTCAAGCACCCGCTTTGAGGCATGCTGAATATTAAAAATATGTCTGATGAGCTTAAGGCCCTGATACCAAGATAAAAATGAAATCAAAATGATCACTAAAATCATTAATGCGCTATATTTCAACGCCACTGCTTCAACGCTATTATCAAATTCATCGGTATTAACAAGTACGCTTATTTGAATGCCAGTGCCATTATTAGATACTGCCACCACCTCAACCGTATGCTCTTTTGGGGTCACAGCTTTAATGATCTCAAACATGCCTTGGCCATTACGCTGAGCCGAATACAATAGCTTATCTGCTTTGGATACTTCGATTGAATCAATATGGCTAATGTGGTGGGCTTCTAAAGATTGTTTAAGCAGTAAGATGGACTCGCGGGCCTTATCAGGGTTAATACTATTAGCCACCAGCTGCGCTGCAAGTTGAGCTTGCTGCCTTGCTTCTTGCTGATTGGTCTCTTTGATAACAGCTAAACTATTAACAATTAGCATCAGTAATAGTACGACTTGCATTAATCCAATGGCAATTATCGCTTTTAATCTAAATGACAAATTCCTTCTCCTGATGCATTTTGCAAACAGCGCTGTTTAACCCTGTCAAAAATCTATTCCAAAGCAAATGTTTACTACATTATTACTCACTATGAATTACCTGTTCGCATTTTGCAAAAAATTATTCCCAATCTGAAAATGCAAATAGTAAATCTTACTAGAAAGATGCTTAACCACCTGATTTTATTACTTAAAAATTATGGAACAGCTTTTGCTTTAATAAGTTATTAAACAAACTTAATAGAGAATCGCCATGCAAAATGCTAATGCGTCAACGTCGACTATCTCCATCCTGTTAGTGGAAGACACATTCAGTGAACGCTATTACATTGCCAGTTTAATTCAAAGTTTTCAGCCGGAAAATGTACAGTTTGAGATGGTGCAATGTGAAGATGGCTTAACGGCACTGGAGAAGTGCCGTACCCAGCAGTTTGACTTAATTGTCAGCGACTGGCGCATGCCTAGGATGAACGGTGTTGAGCTGTGTAAAAGACTAAAGACCAAAACAGATCCCGGTTACTTCTTGCTTTTAACCGGTAACGATCAAACTCAAGACATGATTTATGCTATGGACTCAGGTGCTGATGATTACATTACCAAACCTTTTTTGGCCTCAGTATTAAAAGTCAAAATTCAAGCTGCAGTAAGGCTCATTCAAGCAAAAAAGTCGGTACTTGAAAGTAAGCAACAGCTGCAAAGTTTACTTTCTCAAAAACAGTCTGAACTGACCCAAGCTGCGATTTTGCAGCAATCCTTACTGCCAAAAAATAATTTAGCCTTCAATAATTGGACTATCCGACATTATTTTGAACCCGCAGAGGAACTTGCAGGCGATATTTTGCAATGCTTTGAAATTGATGAACAGTGGATAGGCTTCTATGTTATCGATGTATCGGGTCACGGTGCCAGTGCTGCTATGCTCAGTTTTACCCTCGCCCAAGGCTTATCACCCCAAAGGATGAACTGGCAGCAATCGCCAGAAAAGGTCATGAATGCCTTAAACAATCTCTTTGATGATCCTGGTAATTTGGGCCAGTTTGCCACTGTAATGATAGGTAAAATCAATATAAACACCCATGAATTACAACTGTGTAATGCAGGTCACCCATTACCATTAATCATTTCTAAACTCGATGTGCAAAGCATCGATGTGCCCACAGGTATGCCAATTGGTATTGATAAACACTGCCAATACCAAAGTGGTCAATACCAACTTTACCCGGGTGAGCAACTACTGCTGTTTTCAGATGGCGTGTATGAAGTTAATCATCCAAAGTTTGGCATGTTTGGCTTAGAGCGCTTAAAACAGCGCTGCTTATCAGCTAAAGCCATGCCAGCGGCGAATTTATTGAGTCACTTAAGTTACTTACTCAACCTTTGGCAGCAGTCGCAACCCCAAGATGATATGTCACTGCTACTATTTACCGCACCCGATTAAAAAGTTATAGCAATCATTGTGATGATAACTGTATGCCAATTATTGCTGATTATAGAGTTAGATTTAGAACGAAGATAAGCACTTAAATTAACAGCTTATATTTTTGAATTAACCCACAGTGACCCACAGCTTAAGGAGTTAATATGAATAACACTCAATTGAACATAAGCATCAATTCAATGACAGCAGATCAAGTTTATGACGAACTAGAACAGTTTTTGATCAGCAATAAGGTTGAGCCATTACAACGCTTCAAACTCATCAGTTGTGCACTCGAAGCCACCAATAATGTGCAACAGCACAGCGCTGATGACGCTGAAGATATTAAGCTGTTATTACAGAAAAACGATAACAAGTTGATTATTGATATATTAGATAACTCAAACTTTACCCCACTAGCCCCCCCTAGCACTTGTCCTAACAAACACAAAGCCAACGGCCGCGGCTTATGGATAATGCATCAATGGATGGATCAGGTGCAGCAACAGGCAACGGTATTAGGCACTCACTTGAGATTAAGTATAAACTTGGGCTAATGCTTTGGGCGGAATGTAAACCAATAGCGACACACCTTTGATAAGCATTAGCGATAACAACATAGTTAATCCAGCTTTGCATGGCTAAGGATGCCAATTCGCCGATTTCAACTTACTGAATAATGTTCAGTCCATTCGGGTAATAAAGGTTTGCTCGTCATCCACAAAAGCCACAAAGCCGCCGTGATAGATAAATACCCGACCACGCCCCTCAACTATGCAGGCAAGTTGTGGGTTCAAATCTTCTTCGTTATCCTGACGTTGAAAAGTGCCAGTATCTGTGATTACGCCGCTGAGTGCAGGCAAATATCCATAAGTGCGCTTGGCTTGATCAATCAGGTTCAATTCGCTGGCGGTTGAGAAGCAAAAGGGGATCGCACCAGCTTCTTCAATAAATAAAGTTTTAAGTTCTTCAAAAGCTGTAATCACCAGCCAGTCGATGCCGTTAACATGATGGATAAACATAGATTTTCTCGGTTATTCTAATGCGGATATTTTATCACTACTAGGAAAGAACCTAGTAGATATTTAGTTGCTAAAGTTATGTCCAGACATTCATAAACCAACTTGAAATACGTCTTTGCCCAAATACAAGTTAGCAAACACTCTATATCAAACAATCCATATCAAACCAAAGCCGTTTTATCGAAAATTCATATTATCTGTACTTAGGCTGACCCTTCCCTGCAATATAAACTAAATCAATACTGCGAATTGCAAATACTAGGTCGTGAAGTTGTAATCAGTGCTTTTGCATTCTGCAACGACATAGTTTTAAACCGCAATTAAAGCTTAGCAATAAGCAACACACAGCCAGACGACAGCAAAACAAAACCTCAAACCACTGATTAATAACAACTAAATAATTGGCACGCATCCTGCTAACTATAGATTAAGCAGAGGATAAATGATTAATCCACCCATTCAATTTTAGACGTCATTTATCTCATCACGATTTAGTTAATCAAAGTTAGCGCATCAATAGATGTTTAGGAGCAGGTTATGAAATTTGAAATCAAAGTAGCCCAACATGCAAGTGTAGTAACATTACCTATCAGAATGTTTATGGCTCATACCCCAACTTACCGAGCGGCACTGGTTGATTATATTGATAGAGGCCATACCCGCTTAGTTATCGACATGCAGCATTTAGAGTACATCGATTCAAGTGGCTTATCTGTGCTTATCTCCGCCCGTAATCAAGCGCTTAATTATCAAGGCAACATCGTATTACTGTCACCTAGTCCTGCGGTACGTTCATTAATTGAATTAACGCGCCTACACCATATTTTTGAGATTTTTGAAACTGAGGCGTTAGCGTTAGATTTTTTGCGTCATAGCAGTATTGTTGAACCCTCTGACTTTGATGAACAAATCATCTCAGAGTTAGCAAGCTAAGCAGGAACCACTAAATCACGGACGTAAAGGGGAACAGAAATGAACATATTCAAATCACTACTTTCTATCGCTATTATCGCAGGCTTAACCGCTTGCGTGACCCCTATGCAACCAGCTGAGCAAGATGTTTGTGATTTAGAGCAGCAACTCACTAGCTGCCATTACTTTGGCCAAAAAACGCCTTATAACAGAAAGGTCAGCGCTGTGACCTCAAACCATACGACTTTCCCTACTGCGCCAATTTTCGGTAATAAGTCGATGGTGGTTGATACCCAGCAAGCGTTGTCATTATCTGTAGGGGATAAAATTTCGGTAAAAATACTCAATGGTGATGAATTTAGTAAAGATGTGGAAGTAGATGCCGACGGCAATATCTATCTGCCTTATTTACCGCCAATTTCAGTTACAGGACTGACTCTTAATCAATTAAACAATCAAATCAGAAACATATTAATCGATGAAAATCTGATGTTGGCCCATGCGGTGCGTATCAGTATATTACCTATTAGCTGGGCACCTATTGAAATCACCACCTCTGGCGCAGTATTTGAGCCAGGTCAGCACATGATCAACAAAAAACTCCCCATTGAACTTAAAGATGATGGCAGTAACTTTGCTGGTGACCAAGCCATTCAGCGTAATGTAGCCGCCGCGGTGAAGTCTTCTGGTGGGGTGCGCCCAGATGCTGATATTTCAGCAATTAAGGTCATCCGTAATGGTCAGGTTTTCAATATGGATTTACGTGGTATGCTAACGGGAGAGAAAGTACCAAACATGACTTTAATGGCTGGCGATCATGTACATGTTCCTTCGACGCATTCATTTAATGATCAATTAGCCAGACCTTCTCAGTTGACAACACCAGGGATCAGGGTATTTATGTCAAACTTAACGCAACCTGCAAGTTCAAATAGTCAGTCAGCAGTAGACCGTGAAGCAACACGCTTTCCTTACGGCACCCGCTTGCTAAATGGCGCCATTGCGGCCAACTGTGTCGGTGGTGCCCAAACCACCAATGCCAGTCGTTACGTTATCCTAGTGACTAAAAATCCATTATCTAATCAAATAGATATTGTCGAACGCTCAATTGATGGCTTAATTCAAACGGCCTGGAATAATGAATCAAACCCAGTATTACTCCCCGGTGATGGACTTGCCTGTTATGACTCTCGCGTAACTAATATCCGTGAAATAGCCAGAACAGTAACTGAATTGGTCGTGCCAACAACCCTTATCGGATGGTTGTAAGGAGACAATAATGAGCCAAGGAAACTGCAAAAGCGGCAAAGGCGAACAGAGCCAGAAACAAGCAGACTCTGGGGCAGGGGCGCACACAAGCTCCAGTGCTGATACTGACGTTAAGCTTGAAAATGAAACCCAAAGCGCACAAAACACTGACATCGAAACAGAGCAAGATTACGCCAGCTTTTCAGAACTTGCCTATTTATATTGGATTAAACGCGCCACATTAGAAGGCAGCCACTTAACCCCTAAAGCCCGTAAACGCCTGTACATCAAAACAGCCTTGATATCACTGCTCATTGTCTGGCTGTTGGTGGCTGTTTTTATCGCGCTAACCCCCACCAAATACGAAAGTAAATGGGTGGTCATATTACCTGGGGTCGCAGCGGGGTCTTCCCTAAGCCTTGACAGCCTTGGTCAAGCAAGTAGCTCCAATAGCTCGCCTTATATGAGCTCGGCCATTGATCCAAGAGAGAATTTTAAAGCGATTTCCATGAGCAGCTTGCTGATGCAAACCGCTGCGTTTTATTTAAAAGTGCCTAGCAATGAAATACCAAAACCCAAACTTAAACTCCCCAGTCAAACGGGCTTAATGGAGTTTAGTATTAATGGCGCATCGCCAGAGCAAGCTCAAAAACGTGGCTGGGCTATGTATCGTTCTTTACAAGACATTCTTGATGATCTGCGTTTTGATGAAAATAGCCTGCGCGAGCGAGGTATTCAACGTAGCCTGAAAAGCTATAACGCCCGAGTAAAGCAAACACAAAAGCAATTACTGGATTTTCAATCTGAGCGAGGCCTAATAACCCTTGATCAGTTTAAAGAGTTAGCCATCACCATTGAGCGCTTACGCCATAGTAAAGTGACCCTTTCAGCGTCACTGCAAGGTTTAAATGCCAGCTATGAACTCTATGAAAAACACCTTGGCATTAATGACTCACAAGCTGCGATTTTACTCAAACTCAACAATGATAAGCTGTTTCAGCAGTTACTTGAAAAACACAACACCGCCAATACCACTTACATTGAAAATGCTGGGCGCTTGGGTCGTCGTCACCCGACATTAGTCACCCTAAAAGCAGAGTTAGACAGTATCTTCGATAGTATGAAGCAGCGCTTTAATACCATTATTGGATTTCAAGATGAGAAAATTTTAATGATGCTAACGGTGGATGATGTTGATGGCCGCGCAGTGATGATGCAAGAGTTCATTACCATAGCCTCAAAACGACAAGCGACGCAATCAGAAGTAGATTCACTGATCGCGCAAATTGATCAGTGGGAGCTACGCTTGCAGCACAGTAACGATGATGCCGCCAAGCTTGCAGATTTACAACGTGAACACCAGTTAGCCACTACGGTATTAACCTCTGCGATGGCAAAATTGGATGTGGGTAAATCAGATATCTACTCGGCTTACCCCATGTTGCAATTATTTTCGCCGCCGAGTTTAGCTCATTCTCCCAATAAATTAGCCAGCATACTAATTATCTTTGGTGGGTTAAGCGCTTCTTTCATGTTACTGCTAGGGTTGAGCATTTTATGGATCCGCAAACCATTGTTGCGCAAAATGTTGACGAAAAAATAATATACAACAGCATTGTTTATAGTTATTTATTTTGGCTGTTTGGTGCTTTATATGTCATTGCACCTGTGATTGCATGGGTGCTATTTGCACGCTTACTTTATAAAAAAATTTCAGGTCAGCAAACATATAGAATTAGCATCAGCCATTATGTATGGGTGTTTGGCATGTTGTTCATGCTTATTGCCTTAGTGGTCGGCCACCTCGATTTTGGCTTAGGTATTGGCAAATTAATTAAATCATCTATTGGCTGGGCCAAAGGCTGGGCCTTACTGGCAATATTTCCGCTTATTGGCTGCTTATCTATTCGGCCTGAAATTATTTATCGCGCCTGCTGCAGAGTCTGCAAACATACTATTTTGCTGTTCCCGCTGTTTTTAATTGCTTGGAAAGTTGGCTTGCCCAGCACCTTATATGTGTCGCCACTGAGCATTATTGGTGGCCCAGGGCCTGAGTTTTTCAGCGTCAGTTTATATGAAATCGACCCTGGCAGCGGCGTTCCCCGCTGGCGTCTGTTTACCCCATGGGCACCGGCATTAGGCATGCTAGGTAACTTATATTTTATTTTTGCCGTACAAGAAAAGGATTCACGTTGGAAAAAGTGGGGCATTGCAGGCAGTTTACTGATGGTATTAATGTCGCAATCCCGTCTTGGCTTGGTGTGTTATTTCGCCTTAATCGGCTTTTTCACCCTATTTAAACTTGTGCGCTCACCTTTACTGTACTTTTTACTTAGCCCGTTAATGTTACTTATTGGGGTTGTCGGTGAAGCAACTATCAACAAAATACAAATCAGTATTGCCGCCATAAAAGCTGCCCGCGCCGATTCAACTCGCGTTCGTCAAGCTTTGGCTGATATTGCCGTTGAAAGGTGGATGAATGAAGCGGTGATCTTTGGCCATGGTATCGTTGAGCGAGGGCCGCACATGGTGGAATACATGCCCATAGGCTCGCATCATACTTGGTATGGATTATTGTTTGTTAAAGGCGTTGTCGGCGCTGTAGCGTTAGCAATTCCGATGTTAGTCACCTTCTTGATATTATTGATCCGATTATTTAGTCAGCCTATGGCCAGAGTCGGCATGGCAATTTTACTGATGTTAAGTTTATATACCTTCGGCGAGAATTTAGAAATTCTAGCCTATTTATTTTGGCCGGGATTAATTGTATTAGGTATGACGCTGCGAGCTGAAGAGCCAGAAGCCGTACTCAAAAAAGCCGCTGCCTTGAAGGACTAATCATTGTGTTTTGTTACCTAAGTGGTAACAAAACACTGTCATCACAGCGGCTATGGCTTACGCCATTAAATAATTTTTATCACTTGATCAAATGCAAGACGCGACTTAGGTAAGCTGGCATTGTAATCTTCATCACTATGATGGTAACCGATAGCTAAACCAACATAGCATTCATAACCATCTAATTCTTCGGCAAAAATATCACCGATAAGTTTACTATCAACCCCTTCCATTGTGGTCGAGTCGATACCTAAACGGGCTAAAGTATGCAAGGTGTTACCCAGTGCAAGATAAGCTTGAGAGCGTGTCCACGCCTCGTTATTGCCCTGTGCATCGGTATTTAATTCAGCAAAAGAGTAACCACCAAAAGCTTGCTCGCGATTTTCAGGTTTTGTGCGACCATCTTCAATGCCCTTATCAACCACTTTGGCATAATCGTCACGGGTATAGTGAGGGTTATGGGCAAATAAAATAATATGAGAACAGGCTTTAGCATGGGGCTGATTGAACTGATATTTATTGGCGAAAGTGTCGTGCATTCTTTGTTTTGCTGCATCACTTTCAAGCACAATAAACTTCCAAGGCTGTGAATTAATTGAAGATGCTGAAAGTCGCATCGCCTCACAGATCACCGCTAAATCTTCTTTTGAAACACGCTTTGAAGGATCATAACGCTTTGCTGTATAGCGATTGTTTAAGTCTTCAATAATTGGATGTGTCATATTTACTGTCTCCACTTTCATTAATATTCCCGGCTTTCATCCACGGGAAATGCAACTGCCGAATGCCATAAGTTATAAAGTATTCAATAAAATCATTACTTTGCTTAGCTAAGCTAAATAAACTCAAAACAAATGCTTATTTAATAAGTTACTTTTAACTTTTTATGTAAAAAACTTTTATTAATTAAGCACTTTATATGGTTATAAGCTTATTTAACCCCGCCATAGCAAACAGAATTAAAATAACTTCCTAACGACATAAGAACGTTGATTATAGTCGCTAGGTCCCTATGCTTAAAGGGGCTAATAGTTGTTACATTATCAACAATTTTTTGGTAATAGATGATTAAACCCCATAGCATGCACAGCTATCACCCCTCTTTAAGCGCTAACCGCTAAAGTGACGCAGAAGTCAGCCCTTGATAAGAGCTGATAAAAATGGATAACACTCACATAGATAATGGCAGCTGGTTACTGAGATAACTTCTGCTGCACATACGCGCACCAAGCCTTAGAGTGTCGATTTGGCACATCAGTGTCGCCCCTTACACCTAACTTAAATTCAATCACCGACTGCCATTCATCTGAGCCTAAGTCAGGCCCATGACCTTGACCATCGCCTGAAATCAGTTGTTGATCTACTTGCTTAAACCAAGCTTGAGTACACAAGCTACTTTCAACTGCTGCAGTTGATTGCGCACTTGATTGCGCACTTGATTGCATAGTCGATTGCTCAGTTTGCTGCTTTGGCACATCTTGGCTACAGCCTGATAAAGTTAATCCAGCTAACAAGGTTAAGCTCGCTGGCAGCAAACCCATGCTCATCAATAAAGAGGTCGATTTGTTCATTTGTCCATCCTGTTAGTTTTGCCTTTCACTCACTTGCCAATACACGCTGGCACCACTATTAGCTAGAGTGAATAGCTAAAGTAAATAGCTAAAGTGAATAGCTAAATCAATCCTAAACGGGTTAACGCCATACATCAAAGCAAACCAATGAAAAGCGCTTTGATGCTCTCAGTTAAAGTATTGCAAACTGCAACGGCCCTATCTCAATTTGCTAAAACACCTCAGCAGCACTTACCCCGTAAAATAATAAAACCCAATTAAAACATACATATAAAAGTTGGCACGATAAGTGTAACTCCCCTTGTATGCAGTCAGCTAGTCCTAATTTGAATTTGCAAACAAGATCAAATTAGCTAACAAGATCAAGGGTACAAATAATGCAAACAACCACTAACTCACTAGGTCCTAAAACGACCGTCAATCAAATGCTGAATCAAGGCATTCGTACATTGGGTAAAAACCTAATGTGGTTGGCGAGTGCTCAGTTTAGTGGCCGTATTGTGAGATTAGCAGCTAGCGTGATAACAGCGAGATTACTGACACCAGAAATCTTCGGTCAAGTGGCCATTACCTTAACCCTATTTGAATTAATTTGTACTCCAACTCGCCGCATTACTTCAGCAGCACTTATTCGCATGAATGATACCGAGTTTAAAGACAACTTAGCCAGCGCCAATGTGATTAACTTCGGCGCCTGCCTTATTGCCTTTGCACTAATGAGTTTAATCAGCTTACCACTGGCTTATTACTACCAAGACAGCCAACTTGTTCTGCCTATCTTGTTTGTTGCCAGTAGTTATTTATTACTGCCATTTGGCATGTTGTACGCCACGGTGAACTTACGTAACAACAATATGCGTAAAGTGGCTAGCGCCAACCTTTGGCAAACCGTGGGCGATGGCATCTTAACTGCAATACTTGCACTGAGCGGCTTTGGCTTGTGGGCCATTATTATCCCTAAAGTGGTGATGGTATTGGTCTGGATTTACCTGCATAAAAATGGCAATCCGTTACCGACTTTTACCCAAAAAGCATCCGTTAAAAATGTTAAATCAATCCTTAGCTTTAGCATTCCGGTGAGCTCAAGCGATTTGATTAACACCCTAAGACAAAGCATTGATTATCTGGTCATTGGTTACTTCATGGGGGTTGAGGCTCTGGGGGTTTACTTCTTTGCTTACAACGTCAGCTTGGGGATCAGTTTAGGGCTAGTTCAAAGCTTTGGTACCGCGTTTTACTCGCACCTTTGTAGCGACGATAAAATCGCGAGCAATGTAGCAAATAGCCAACAAGTTGCTAAGCAGAAGTTTCGTCACAGTGTGATGGCCATTAGCGCGATTACCGCCCCTATCATCATCTTACAAACAACACTTGCGCCCCTTTACGTGCCATTTGTATACGGTGAGCAATGGTTAACAACCGATGCCATTTCAGTGTTCATCTTCTTATGTTTAAGCGGCCTTGTTCGCCCAATGGCAGAAGCCGCCAGTCAGTTATTACTTGCCCACGGCCATAGCCGTTTAAATTTCAAACTCAATTTAGCTATCACCGCTTTGTTAACCCTGGTGATCAGTGTTGCAAGTCAGTTCAGCTTAAGCACAGTCGCACTGAGTGTGATGGTGACTTACTTAATTATTATGCCTTGGCTTTGCTGGTACAGCAGCCGTATCTCATTTAATCAACCAACTGTTACAAACAGTTAAGGAAAACATTATGTCTCCTAGAATCTCAGTAGTAATGCCAGTTTATAACGTTGAACAGTTTGTTAAATCGGCTATTGAATCAGTATTAAAGCAAACCTATGACAACTTCGAGCTATTGATTGTTGATGATCGCGGTGATGATAATAGCATGCAAATATGTAAACAATTTATCGGCGATCCAAGAGTACATATCATCCGTCATCAAACCAACAAAGGTTTAGCAGCGGCAAGAAATACCGGCATCCGTCATTCATTAGGTGAGTTTGTGGCCTTTATTGATTCTGATGATTTATGGCACCCTGAAAAACTACAGCGCCATGTGGTGCATTTAGATAAGAACCCCAACGTTGGATTAAGTTTTTCACGCTCAAGCTTTATTGATTATCAAGGTAAGTTTATCGATTTTTATCAAATGCCAAAACTTTTTGACATTGATGCTGCCCATTTATTATGCCGTAACCCTGTAGGAAATGGCTCAGCGCCGGTTATTCGCCGCAGCACCTTAAACGACATACGCTTTCAGCCAGCAAGCAGTAAAAATCGCCACAGCTGCTACTTTGATGAGAACTTCCGCCAATCAGAAGATATTGAATGTTGGTTACGTATTGCTGCAACCACCTCTTGGGAAATTGAAGGGCTACCAGAGCCATTAACTTACTACCGCCTTAATCATGGTGGCTTATCAGCAAACCTTGAGAAGCAATATGCCTCATGGGAGAAAATGATTGAAAAAGCCCGTGGTTTTGCTCCTAAATTATTAAAGCAACATGAAGAGTCTGCTCGCGGGTTCCAATTACGGTACTTATCAAGACAAGCTATTCGAATCGGTGATGGCAGCGCTGCTGTAAAGCTGTTTAACCGCGCGATGAAAGCATCACCTAGCATTATAAGAAGTGAAACCTTTAAAACCGTCACCACCATGATTGCCGCATATGCGCAGTGGATAATACCTGCTTGGGGTTATATCGCTATCGAAGCTGTTGGGCAAAAATTTATCGGCATTTTACAAAAACTACGTATTTCACGTGACGGCGTTTCAAGTGAATTTATGCAACAAAGTAAATTGTAACCCGCAGCTCTTATCTCATCTTCCCTGTTCTGGCTTTGCAGTGCGATTCGCATTCTGCAAAGTCAGCTTTTTATTGCAAGCCCCTAGCTAAAAAACCACCGAAAAAAACAGTTAAAAACACAATAACACACTATTAATTAGATACTTAACAAATATGGAATAGTTCGTGCTTTAACAAGGTATCGAACGATTAATCATTGCATTTTATGAGGTACGGTATGGACGCTCATCAATCAGTAAACACTCAAACCCAGTCGCAGGCATCAGACTCAACCTTATTGTCAGTCCGCGCTTTTGATTGCTTTATGGCGATAATATTACTGGTTTTAATGCTACCAATAATGGTGTTTAAAACCTTAATACTTGCCTGCTCAAAGCAAGCTATTTTTGATGCTATCTACATTCATGTATCAGATCGCCAAGTTGCGCTGTATCAATTTAGCCAAGGGCGCTTTTCAAGACTGCCGTTTTTATTGGGGATCATTAAAGGCGATATTGGTTTTTTAGGCAGTGCCTTTGAGTATTGCGTGTTTGAGCCAAGTTCAACCAATAGCCGCCCTGGTGTTTTTTCCATTGAAAAAATGCAGCGCAATATGGGGATTGAACATATCAATAATGCAGCCCCTGAATTTAGCAGCTTATTTCATTACCTAATTAACCTAAGTAAGTGCCTAATTTGCCGTTTAATTGTTGTCTCTACTGAGCTGAATTACCCTGAGCAATTCAACTTACTTGGGGTCAATATTGATAATAATAAAATGGCTGACAGTGTTGAAAAACTGGTTAAAGCAGCGCAGCACTCTGTGGGCGATGAAACCCAACATTTTGCCTTTGTAAATGCAGACTGCTTGAACATTGCCTCAACAGACAGCTCTTATAAAAATATTCTCAATCAATGCCAGCAAGTTTTTGCTGATGGTAGCGGTATTCGTATTGCTTGCCAGCTACACGGTATCGGCCTTAAAGACAATGTGAATGGTACTGATATGCTGCCGTTACTGTGTCAACACGCCAGTGAGCAAGGGATAAAACTGTTTTTCCTGGGGGCAACTGCTGGCACCACTGAAGAGGCGGCAACCAACCTTAAACAGCAGTACCCTGATTTACAGATAGTGGGCTGTCATCATGGTTATTTAAATGAAAGCAACCAACAAGAGGTGATTGAGCAAATCAATCAATCAGGGGCGCAGCTACTACTCGTCGGCATGGGGGCGTCAAAGCAAGAACATTGGATTGAGCAACATAAATATCAATTAAAGGTGGGCGCAGCCGTTGGGGTTGGTGGACTGTTTGATTACTTCGCCAATAATGTTTCTCGTGCACCTATTGCTGTCAGACAAGTAGGAATGGAATGGATATGGCGCTTAGCACAAGAGCCACAACGCATGTGGAAACGCTACGTGGTGGGTAACCCGCTATTTTTAGCGCGAGTGTTAAAGCAAAAACAACAGCTAAATTTGGCCTCAGCCACCAGCCAAGCTAAGGCTCAGCCGCTATCAGCTATTTCAAATCACAACCGTCATTGGTACTTCTTTAAAATCAAATGTGGCCAATTTGCAAAACGCACATTCGATATTGTTGCTGCTAGCATTTTGCTAATTTTATTAGCGCCATTATTTGCGTTAACCGCATTAAGTATCCGAATTGAGTCGAAAGGGGCGATCTTTTTTTCACAAACACGCAGTGGCAAAAATAACCAAGCATTCACCATGTGGAAGTTTCGCTCAATGTATATTGATGCCGAGCAAAGGTTAGAAAAAATCAAACAAAACAATGAAATGCAAGGTGGCGTCATTTTCAAAATGAAGCAAGATCCGCGTATTACCACCATAGGAAAACTTATCCGCAAAGCTTCAATCGATGAGTTACCACAACTTTGGAACGTGTTAATTGGTGATATGTCACTAGTTGGCCCAAGACCTGCACTACCTAATGAAGTAAGCCAATATCAGTTAAGCGACCGTCGCAGATTAGGGGTAAAACCTGGCATCACCTGCATTTGGCAAGTTAGCGGACGCTCAGATATTCCTTTTGATAAGCAAGTAGAACTGGACATTGATTACATCTACAAACAATCGCTTAAAGAAGATATCACACTGTTATTAAAAACTATTCCAGCTGTACTTTTGGCGCGTGGCGCCTACTAGGAGACCTTATGCAAGCTATCGTATTTGCCAACCGCAATGGAAATGAATTAGCGCCGCTAAACCAGCAATATTGCCCAGCGCTATTACCGCTAGCAAACAAGCCTCTAGTGGAGTACACCCTAGAAGATTTAGCGGATGCAGGCATAAGCCAAGTCAAAATGGTGATTTGCGCTGATGCAGAACAACTGGAAGCCCAAATTGGTAATGGCCAGCAATGGGGTTTGAATATTGAGTATTTTTTAAGTAAGCCACAAGAAGCAGTTAATAGCGTGCTTGCCAGAATGCATATCGATAACACCACCCAGGCATTAGTGGTTCGAGGCGATATATTAAGAAGCCCTTGCCTAGAGCGTTTTGTGGCATTTTCCAGCATGGTACCCACCAAATTTGTTCACGCAACAATGGAGCAGCGTAACCCTGGAATGATGATGCTACCCGCTGGCTGGAAACACAATCAATTGCTTAACTGGCCACTGCAAACCACAGCGGTAGATCATGATGATAGTATCGCCCAAGTGCTTCATGGTCAGTGCTTTTATTTAGACAGCTTATCAGGCTATGTGGCAGCCACTGAATTTGTGATTTGTAGCAAAATATTTAGCAGTAAAGGTCGCAAACACCAAACAGGCTCAAGCAACCAAAGCCTTATGGTTGAAGCCCAATGCGAGCTGCCGCAATTAGATAGCGCCGAGGTGTATGGCGCAATTGGTGAATACACCAAAGTGTCTCATAAAGCTCAATTAACTGATGCGGTGGTGGTGGGAAAATACTGCTTTATTGAAGATAGCCAGATCCAAAACAGTATTATTTTGCCTAATACCTATGTTGGGCCGCAATTATCGGTTAACAATAAAATCATTTCCCAAGACTTGATGATAGACCCACAAACCAGCAGTTGGAGCAAAATTGAAGATCAAAGTTTAATCGCCACATCGACCCAAAGCGCCAGTAATTACCACACGCTAATGCAGCGTGGACTAATGATGATGTTTTATATCTTACTGTCACCACTATTACTGACCTTATTTGTGGGCGCATTGATCATCAAGCCCAATAAACCACTGCTGACTGAAACCGTGATTAACAACCACAATAAAGCCGTTAAAGCGCACAAGTTTAATTTTAACAACAAGTTTTTTTCACTACTGCCACAACTTTGGTTAGCAGCCAAAGGCGATTTAGCCCTATTTGGCGCATCCAGTAAACATAAGCATTTGCATGACAGCAACACCACTTATGGCGTCTATGGTCCGGTGCAATTGAACTTTGACCAGCACACCCCTGATGAAGAAATACAAATGGTTGAAATGGAATTTGCCCAAGCGCAAAAGCCACTTTACCTAGCAAACATATTGCAGCAAAAGTTTCACAGCAAACAAGCTGACATCATCATTAAAAGCTAAATTGATTTTAAATTAGAGATTGCAGCTAATTACTGATTAAAAAGGATATTCATTATGAAAACCATCATTACATACGGTACATTTGATTTATTCCACTTTGGCCATGTGAGATTATTTCAGCGCCTAAGCAAAATGTGCGATCAACTGATTGTTGGGGTTTCTACCGATGAATTTAATGCCCTAAAAGGCAAGGCAGCTTTCTTTAGCTACCAGCAACGGGTAGAAATTGTGGCGGCTTGTAAATATGTATCAAAGGTCATTCCTGAGCATAACTGGCAGCAAAAATCAGCTGATGTTAGCCGTTTTGATGTTGATATTTTTGCCATCGGCGATGATTGGCAAGGTGAATTTGATTTCTTAAAAAGCCAGTGCGAAGTCATGTACCTCACCCGTACCGACGATATTTCAACCACTGAGATTAAAAATAACCTCGCGGTTAAATCTGTTAATGCTGCCTAAGCTTATTAGCAGTTTAGTGCTAAACTTTGTATTTAAAGGAATTTACAGTCAAGGAGACATTGCATGAGCCAATTTATTGCCAATAGCATCAAATATGTCATGACTCAAAGCGTATATTTTTTATCTGGCTTAACGCCAAGAACGCGCAAAGCAGTGATGGGGTGTTATAAAAATAAATTTGCCGATAATAGCAAATACCTGTTTTTACATTGGCAGCGCACAAAAACGATCCGCGCGATTTGGATAAGTGGCGATGGCGATGTTATCAGCGCATTAAACCAACAAGGCTATGAGGCGTATCACCGCTGGAGCGCCAAAGGGATTTATCATGCGTTAACCGCTGAGTTTTATTTCTATACTAGTTATATTGGTGATATTAATCAGTATTTTGCTAAAGGTGCCACCAAGGTTAATTTATGGCATGGCTCGCCGCTAAAACGTATTGAGTATGATATTAACAACGGCCCGTTATTAACGATTTATCACCCTAAAAGCCTGAGCGAAAAGCTTAACTCTGCAAGTTTATACCACCAGCAAAAAGTAAAGCCTGATCATATGATTGCCCCCAGTGATTTAGTGGCCAACCTTTTTGCCAGCGCCTTTAACATCAACCTTAACCAAATGCTCAATTGCGGTAATCCGCGCACTGATTATTACAGCCACTACCCCGAATCAAATTCCTTAGCTGATGAACTTAAGCAAATTAATCACGCTGACAGTATTATTCTTTATGCCCCGTCATGGCGTGACGCCTCTGCCCTTGCTGAAAAACAATCGAATCCTTATTTGCAAGCATTTGATTTTGAGTTGTTATCGGCTTATTTAGTTGCTAATAAGCAGCTATTTTTATTACGGCTTCACCCTAATGAAGCCCAACTTGGCAATGATATATCCAATTACCCTAACATTATTAATATCAGTGATTGGCAAGATACCTATGAAATTATTAATGAGGTTGATCTATTAATTACCGATTATTCGTCTTTGTATATCGATATGCTGCAAAGCCAAGCGGATATTGTGTTTTATCAATTTGATCAGCAGCAATATAGTACTGACAGCCGCCAATGCTATGACTATGCAGCGTCTATTCCTGCTGCGGGTAGGGTGATAACTGAATTTAGCCAACTTATGGCTTACCTTGCTACGTCGTTGGATAAAAACGATGCTAGTCAGCAAGCTGAGCATAAAAAAAATAGAGCTGAGTTATCTCAGCTCTATTGGCAATATCAACATATCAATGTGTTTGATTGTTTGGATGAATTTGTTAAGGCTAAATAAAACCCCATCAATGACTTACTAACAAGCGACTAGCGACTAGCGACTAGCGACTAGCAACTAGCAACTAGCAACTAGCAACTAGCGAAGCAGTGACAGTAAATCATCTGCATTACCTGTCCACTGGCTTTTAGCGCTGCCTGCAAGAATGCTATCAGCTAGGCTTTGTTTGTGCTGCTGCATCTCTTGAATTTTTTCTTCTACCGTCCCTTGGGCAATCAGTTTATACACAAATACAGGGTTGAGCTGACCGATACGGTGCGCCCTATCTGTGGCTTGCTTTTCGGCAGCCGGGTTCCACCATGGGTCAAAATGGATCACGGTATCGGCGGCGGTTAAATTAAGCCCTGTGCCGCCCGCTTTTAGGCTAATCAAAAACACCGGAATTTCACCTTCTTGGAAGGCGTCAATTTCAACCTGACGGTTACGGGTTTGCCCTGTAAGCTTGCTATAGCTTATGCCTAAATCAATCAACTCTTGCTCAATTAGCGCCAACATACCGGTAAACTGGCTGAAAATAAGGATTTTACGGCCCTCTTCAACCATCTCGGGTACATTTTCAGTCAACCAAGTGAGTTTGGCGTTATCTTTGACGTACTGCGCTTGCTCTAGCTTCACTAAGCGTGGATCACAACAGGCTTGGCGTAGTTTAAGCAATGCATCTAAAAACTCAATGTGACTGCTTGATACACCTTGTTTAGCAAACAATTCACGTAATTTTTTCTCCATCACTAAACGGATACTTTCATATAAATTACGCTGATCTTTTTCTAACTCTAAGGTTTGAATGATTATGGTTTTTTCTGGTAGCTCCGACATTACTTCGCTTTTGGTGCGGCGCAGTAAAAACGGCGCAATACGATTGAGCAATATCGCCGATTTTTCAGTATCAGCTTGCTTTTCAATCGGGCCTCTAAATTCTTTATTAAAGTAATTATGCTGACCTAATAATCCCGGTAAACAAAAATCCATTAGTGATTTTAACTCGCCTAAATGGTTTTCAAGTGGCGTACCTGATAAGCATAATCTAAATTGGCCTTTGAAGGTTTTAAGCGCTTGAGTGACTTTTGCTTGGGCATTTTTAATCTGCTGTGCTTCATCTAAAATAATATGCTCAAAGCTGTATTCGCTATAGAACAATTCATCACGCAAGATCAAAGGATAAGTGGTCACAATCACATCGTAATCTGCAATCTGCTCAAGTAATGCCTGACGTTTACTGCCGTGTACCACCAGCACTTTTAAACTTGGGGTAAACTTTTGTGCTTCTTTAAACCAGTTGCCCACTAAACTGGTGGGACAAACAATTAAACTGGGCCTAAATGCCCGTGGATTAACTGCGCTGCTTTGTTGCTTTGATTGTTTCGCTTTAAGTAAAAAAGCGAGCGTTTGCAGGGTTTTACCTAGCCCCATATCATCTGCAAGAATACCGCCTAATTGGTATTCTTTTAAGAAACACAGCCAGTCATAACCTTGCTTTTGATAGTCACGTAAGGTGGCATTAAGCCCTTCTGGCAGCGGCGCTGACTCTATGCCTTTAAACTCGGTAAGTTTATTGGCTAACTGTCTAACGCGCTCACCATTAAGTAACCGAATATCGCTTTCTGATAACTCATTCAATAAGTCAGCCCGATTGCGAGGGACTTCTAGTTGGTCGCCACCACCACGCTGGAATAACTCTTGGATAACCGAAATAAGCGGTTTAATGGTTTTGGCTTTAATCTTCACAAAGCGGCCATTAGGCCCTGGCAGAATGAGCTCCTGCTCGTCATCTGGCTCGCCATTTTGCTGCAGCCAACGGGCAACTAAACTTAATAAAGGTACACTTTGGCCATCAATATCAGCATTAAGTGACAGTGAGAACCAGCCGCTGTCTTCATCATCGTCAAGGTCAACTTCAATGTCGGCTTCAACAATATTAAGGTCAAACTCTGGGGCAAACTCTACGTTATAGCCTAACTCTTCTAAGGTCATCACCCCAAAGGTGGTGAGCTGGGCCCACTCATTCACCATATCAGGCATTAAGCCTAAACTGTAAAAGCTACTGGCATGATTATAAGTCAGCAGGCTGTTATCAATAAGTTGCAATTGCAAGCTTTGTAGTATCTGCACCACTTGCGCTTCTTGCTCAGGATCACGATGAATTTGATACTGGACTTTACCTTGCTTAATCAAGGTGATTTTTTCGCGAGCTAATTTGCCTGACAACAGCATATCGCCATAGCCAAACTGCAGCTGTAATACCGGCTGCATAACTGCGCTGTCGCTTAATTGCACCATGGTAAAAGTCAGCTTTGCGACTAATGGCTGCTCAATTTCATAAAATTCAATTTCACTGGGTACAGGGACACTTTTAGGGGAAAAGTGACGCAACATTTTATCGCTGATATCGTCGACTTTATCTAATGGCACTGGCGGCATTTGTTGCAATAGCTTTAATTTTTCAACGCTTAAGTCAGTATCCAAATGACCAATCTTTAGATAGTCTAAATCCATAAACATCGGTGGATTGGTGGCAATAAACTCCCAGTTTTCAAGCTCAGGCATGGTCATACTGATTTGCGTATGACGGGTATCAGTTTCTTGCCAAATAAAGTCTGGGGTTAATACGCGGGTCATCTGAATTGGGGTGCGGCTTTCTTCCCAAAAGCAACTGCCAAGTTGGATCATCTTATTTAATGCCAGTGCGCAAATTTCACCTTCAAGATAGATTTTTGAGGCACTTTTTGAAGACGATAATAATAAGCTGATGATTTGGCTATCTTCAGCGTTAATCCACCATGGCAGATGATACTTCACATCATTTAACGCAACTTTACTGCCTTTGTTGTACTGCAGTTTTTTGTTTAATTTACTGCGTTTAAACTCAACAAAAATACCATGATGATCGCTTGATAACACAAAGATTATCCGTTCTTTATCTTCATCATCTTCGGTCTGTGTGAGGGTATCTTGCTTATCTAATTGTAAAATCCATTGGCTAAGACGCTGCTCTTCAACTGGCTTTTTATCCACTAACGCCAGTAACGCTGCGGCAACGTGCTTACAATTGCTAGCAACAGGGCAAGTACAATGAGATTTCATCACGATTTTATGATTGACATTGACCAAGCTGATGTCTTGACGATAAGGCTCGGTGGCGGTTCCTACCACATAGGATTCAACATTGTGGTTATCTTGACTGGCGTGAACGTCGAGTACCCGCCCTTCAATCAAATAATTCTGCGCCTTTTGCAGTTGAGTAGATGAAAATAGCTTAGCAACAAGTTCTAAGGTAATTTTTATTGGAAGATTAAACAATTTGGCAGACATGCATTATTCCATACGAGCAGTAGCAAAAGATGGCTACACAACAACGAGCGTAACCATCCATTCTATGGAAGATGCCTGTAAAATTCTACCGTGACATGCGCTTTAATTATTTTTTTTAAGGCTAATATCATAGAGTGCGTAAGCTAATTGATGCTAGCCTTGCAACTAGCCTTGTAATAAGTGCTCTTCAATGGCTTCAATTGCACGGGGTTTTCCTACCACCATCACAATGTCACGGCGCTCAAACACCCAATCATCCGGCGGTGGACTTATCTCCTCACCTTTACGTCTAACAGCTCGTGCTTCAACACTAAACTGCGACCAGTCAATATCGGTGAGTTTCTTGCCGATAGCATCTGCACCTGTATCTAACGCCACAGCATGCAGCAGTTCCAAGGTAAAGTCGGTTTCGGCGCCAGTGAAAAAACCATGTAAATATTGGTAGTGATTACGGCGCTCAGACTCTAAACGTTTAATAATTCTTGGTAGCGGCACGCCACATTTATACAGCACTTGCGACACCAGCATTAAACTGCCTTCGAGCTTTTCTGGAATAACTTGAGTGGCGCCAGCTTCTGTTAAATTTTCTAATTCAGCATCATCTGTAGTGCGAACAATAATTTTAGTTTCAGGGGCTAATTTACGTGATAATGCTAAGCAGTCTTCAACTTGCCTTGACTCACCAAAGGTGATCACCACCATGCTGGCTCGGCGAATACCAATTTGCTTTAACAAGCCCATTTTACAGGCATCACCAAAATAGACCGGCTCGCCTGCAGCGCGGGCTTCAGAAACACGTTTGGGATCTAAGTCCAGCACCACAAATGGCACCGCTTCGGTTTTTAAAAAACGCGCAATGGTTTGCCCTACACGGCCATAACCTAATATTAATACCAAGTCGCCATCATCAGGGCTGGGTAAAATGAATTCTTCATCCATTTGATCTTTACTATTGGTTTTACCCTCAATTTTTGCCGCAATATCAACACAATGCCTGACTAACCAAGGTGCGATGGACATGGATAACACCGCCACCATCACTAAAATGGTACTCATTTGAGTTTCTAATAGCTGATAATTAACCGCCAAGGCTAATACCACAAAACTGAATTCACCCACTTGAGCCAAACTGATAGCCGTACTTAATGCCACTTTAAATTGCTCGCCCCCAAGCTTTAATAAACCAAACACCACTAAGATTTTGGTCATTAACACTGCAATGAGGATTAATAAAATTTGCCACCAAAACTCAACAACAATAGCAAAATTTAATAGCATACCAATGGAGATAAAAAACAGTCCCATCAGTAAATCTCTAAATGGTCTAATATCCGCTTCTAACTGACGTCGATACTGACTTTCCCCTAACAGCATCCCCGCTATAAAGGCACCTAACGCCATGGATAATCCCAGCCACTGGGTAAACGCCCCAGTAACTAACACCACCACTAAGGTTGATAATACAAACAATTCGTTAGAGCGAGAGCGGGCTACTTCATCAAAAATACGCGGTAAAATCCATTTACCAAATGACATCAATGCTAAAAAGGCCAAAATACCAGTGAACAGCCCCCAAGCGATTTCAACAGCGCCCATGGCTTCACTGCTAGGAGATAACAAAGGTAATACAATCAGTAGCGGTACCACGGCAATATCTTGAAATAACAGCACACTGACAGAGAGCTCGCCATGTCGGCGACGCATCCAGCCTTGATCATTAACCAGTTTTAGCACAATCGCCGTTGATGATAGCGCCACAGCAGAGCCAATCACCACCGCAGCAACCATATTTTGACCGAATAAGTAGGCGACTAAACCGGCAATTAATGCGGTGAATGTCACCTGAGCACTGCCTAAACCGAATACTGTGCGGCGCATAGACCAGAGCTTAGGAACCGAAAACTCTAACCCTAGGCTAAACATCAGCAGCACCACACCCAATTCTGCCACTGAATGCATTTGCGCTTGAGTAAACCAATGAAAGCCACTAGGCCCGCTGAAAACCCCGGTTAGCAGATAAGCTAAGATTGGCGGTAACCCAACTCGGCGTAACAAAGAAATTGCCACTATCGCAATGACTAGCATTGAGAGAATATGGATGAAAATACTGTGCTCCATAAAGGCATGTTCTCCGAGTCAATAAAATAACGATTAGATAAACAGTCTATTAACAAAGTGACAAATTAACAATAACCTTATGAAAATGGTAAATAAAAAATAACAGGCATAGTTATTGCTTAATGAATTTATCAAACGGATAACAATTAGAAACTTGAAATCATCATTGGGATAATAGCTATGGACTACGCAGTAACGTCACAACCATACCCGAAGTTAACTATAAGTAAATCAGAAGCTTATTATAAAATAACCGATGAAGAACCTAGGCTTAATTTACTGGCAGTGTTACAGCAATTACACTCAAATTTAGACCCTGAAAGCGTTTTTGCCCGCTATGGCAAAAGCATCGGACAAGTTTTGCCGATCCGCGGCATCCAGCTTAATCACCAATTAAAACTGAATTGGGGTCGTTGCCAGGGACTCAGTATTCAGCGAGTGATCACCGGTTTTGGTGAGCCCTATAGCATTAAATATTACTTATCTACGCCACTGACACCAAGTCAAACAAGATTGTTAAACACCTTAGAAGAACTGTTCAATCAGCCATTACATAATGCCTACCAATATGCGCAGATGTCGAACCAAGCGATGTTTGATGCCCTGACTGGGCTAGGTAATCGCTATTATTATCGGCAAAGTATTAAGAGTGCACTGGCAAGAGCTAACCGAAAACAAGCTGATATTTCTCTGATTGTGCTGGACTTAGATAACTTTAAAAACCTCAATGATCAACATGGTCATAAACTGGGGGATACGGTATTAAAAGAGTTTGCTGATTTATTAAATGATGCTATCCGCAATACTGACCAAGCATTTCGAATTGGTGGTGATGAATTTATAATTATAGCCCAAGGAAAAGAACATACGATGACACCATTGTGTGAACGTATTATTGCGGCAATAAATAGCCACCCATTAACCAGTGCATTTAAGGTGCAATGCAGTATTGGGGTGGCTGAGTTTTTACCACCACAAACCCAAGACAAACTTTATGAAACTGCAGATATGGCGTTGTATGCAGCAAAAGCCGCGGGTAAAAACGGCTTTAAATTAAGTATGCAAACAAACGCCTAACTCGTTATGGCTGGCAAGATAGCGTTTATCAACCCAAAAACCAATGGCGGCAACTAAGGTGTCATTGTAAAAAATAAGCGGTATTTTATGCCTTTGCCAAGGTGGCACGGCTAGCTCCTGCCAAACTTTTTTAAGCTCACGGCCTTTATCACGAAAATGCGGCTGACAGCGAATACTGCCTTTGGCGCCAAATGAGATAGTCACTTGCTCCGTTGTCGCTAACCTTAGTCTTACTCCCGTTTGCGTTAAACCAATAGCGCAGTCAGCTAGCTGATTCATCTGCACGGTTAAACTCAATTGCTTGCCAGTACACAATGACTGAATATTGCCAATCAACTCAACATCATCTGGCTTTTCATTACTAACAGGCACCACAAATGCCTTGCCAGCAAAACGCTTTATTGAGTAATCACCACAAAAAATATCCACCTTAGCATCATCAGCGGCATAGATCAGCTGCTGTAAAATTTGTTCCAGCTGCGATTGAGACGGCAAATTAAACCCTAAAGATTGAATAAAGCCCCGCAGCAACAGGGCTTGCCATTGAGGTGTTTGGTCTGACAATTGCTGTAATTTAAAAGCGGGCAACTCAAATGGTGTTGCTGTATCAAGCCATGCGGGTAAGCGCGTATCAACTTCATCTTCAATCACTTGCTGCTGCTCAGCGCATAATTTAGCACTGCGTGATGCGGTGGTGGCAATACTTGGCCAGCGAGCTTTTAATCTCGGAATGATGTCATGGCGCAGAAAGTTACGGTCAAATTGCTCATCTTGATTACTTTCATCTTCAATGTGCTTAAGTTGGTTATCACTGGCAAAAGCTTCAATTTGCTGGCGAGTAACATCAAGTAACGGCCTAACAATCCAACTTTGATGATTAAATGGCTGCATGGCGCCCATGGCCGCTAAGCCCTTGGGCCCTTGACCACGTTTGAGGGCTAACAGTAAGGTTTCCAGTTGATCATCTTGATGATGGGCGGTGAGTAATATATCGCCTTGGTTAAGGTATTTTTTGAAGACGTTATAGCGGGCATCTCTGGCGAGCGCCTCTAAACTTTGCCGCGCAGCTTTATTAATCGCTACACGTTCTATCTGTATGGGTAACTGATAGTGCTTAGCCTGAGTGAGACAATGATTGACCCAATGCTCTGCATTGTCACTAAGTCCATGATGAACATGGACTAATAAGCAAGGGATATTAGGGTGCTGCTGGGCAAACTGGCTTAAACCATAGGCAAGGCATTCAGAATCAACCCCGCCGCTGTAAGCTAATACTAACTTAGCCTGAGGCTGTGCGTTTAATAGCACTAGCGCATGCGCTTGTATCGCTTTGCAAATATCTACGCTCAATGGATGCCTCTATTGCCCAAATGGCTCAGCAATGTGAGCCCGAAACCAAAGCCAGTTTGCTAAATTAATTAAACACGATTTTGACGTTTTTAGAGCCCACTAGACTTTCAATTGCCAGCATCAGTTCATCGGTTGGATTCACCCGCCATTCATCACCAAGGCGTAATTGGCCTGCTGCTTGTTGCTGCTGATAATTAATGATAACCGGCACACTGCCGTTTTTCCATGGCGTTAATGCTTGCTCAAATTGCTCAAGCCAAGTTTGATTGATGTCATCAGCAGTAATGTTTATTTCCACTGCATTGGCAAAGTGGCTACGAGCCTCGCCAATTTCAATGATGTTGCGGGCAGTCATGCGATTGCCACCAGCAAAATCATCAAAGCTGACCTCACCTTCACAGATCAAAATTTTATCTTTTTCAAGCAAGTGATTAAACTTTTCAAACGCTTCAGTAAATAGCATCACTTCTAAGCGTGAGCTTTTATCATCTAACGTCACCAGCCCCATTTTTGAGCCACGTTTGGTTACCATCACTCGAGTGGCAATAACTAGCCCCGCGGCCTTCATGGTTTTACCGCGGTCAGTCGGATGGACGTCTTTTAAACGCCCTGAAGTGTACTGCTTCAGCTCTTTTAAGTATTGATTTATCGGATGACCTGTAAGGTATAAACCTAAAGTATCACGCTCACCTTCAAGCCAAACTTTATCAGGCCAAGGAGTACATTCAACAAAGTTTTGTTTATTGTCTTCTGGTTCAGAGTTAAGTAGGCCAAACATATCGTTTTGGCCAATAGCTTCAGCTTTGGCATGCTGGGCCGCGGCCAAAATCGCTTCTGGTAAGGTGGCAATCATCGCCGCGCGGTGCGGACCTAAACTGTCTAATGCACCGGCACAAATCAGTTTTTCGATGACGCGTTTATTGAGCTTTTTAAGATCAATTCGGGCGCAGAAATCAAATAAATCAATAAATGGTCCGTCTTTTCGGGCATTGAGAATCGATTCCACTGGGCCATCACCAACCCCTTTAATCGCACCGATCCCGTAGACAATGTTAAGCTCGTCATCAACGGTAAATTTGAATAAGCCTTTATTCACATCCGGTGGAATAAGCGGTATGCCCATGCGTTCACATTCATCGACTAAGATAACGATTTTATCTGTGTTATCCATATCTGCTGACATTACCGCCGCCATAAACTCGGCAGGGTAATGGGTTTTAAGCCATAGGGTCTGATAGGAAACCAGTGCATAGGCAGCTGAGTGAGATTTGTTAAAACCATAACCGGCGAATTTTTCAACCAAGTCGAAGATCTTCATCGACAGGTCGCCATCAACACCGTTATTGATAGCCCCCTCTTTAAAGGTGCCGCGCTGCTTTGCCATTTCTTCTGGTTTTTTCTTACCCATTGCACGGCGTAACATATCCGCGCCACCTAGGGTATAACCGGCAAGAACCTGGGCAATTTGCATCACTTGTTCTTGATACAAAATAATGCCGTAGGTTGGCTCTAACAGCTCTTTTAATGACTCATGTTGATATTCTGCATCAGGGTAAGAGACCGCTTCACGGCCATGCTTACGCTCAATAAAGTTATCTACCATGCCTGATTGCAATGGGCCTGGGCGAAACAGTGCCACAAGTGCAATCATGTCTTCAAAACAATCGGGTTGCAGACGTTTAATCAAATCTTTCATACCACGGGATTCTAACTGGAATACCGCTGTGGTTTCATAGCGCTGAAGTAATCTAAACGACTTAGGATCGGTTAAGTCAATGGCCTCAATCCTGACGGGCTCTTTGCCCTGCTTTGCTAGGCGCGGGTTAATCATTTGCAGCGCCCAATCAATAATGGTCAGGGTTCTTAAGCCTAAGAAATCAAACTTAACTAGCCCTGCGGTTTCTACATCATTTTTATCGAATTGCGTTACTGGGTTTAAGCCTTCAGCATCACAATAAAGGGGCGAGAAATCAGTGATAACTGTCGGTGAGATAACCACGCCACCAGCATGCTTACCGGCATTACGAGTAACACCTTCAAGTCGTCGACACATGTCAATCAGCTCACGGACATCTTCATCAGCGTTATACGCTTCTGGTAATGATGGCTCCACTTCAAAGGCTTTGGTCAGAGTCATCCCGGGCTCTGCAGGGATCATTTTTGTTAACCGTTCAACAAAACCATAGGGGTGACCGAGTGCACGGCCAACGTCCCGTACCACAGCTTTTGCCGCCATGGTACCAAAGGTAATAATTTGTGATACCGCATCTCGGCCATACAATTCAGCAACGTGATCGATAACTTCATCACGTCTATCCATACAGAAATCGACATCGAAATCAGGCATAGAGACACGTTCTGGGTTTAAGAAACGTTCAAACAGTAAGTCGTACTCTAGTGGGTCAAGATCGGTAATTTTTAGTGCATATGCCACTAATGAGCCCGCACCAGATCCACGACCCGGTCCAACAGGAATATCGTTATCCTTACCCCATTGAATAAACTCCATTACAATAAGGAAGTAACCAGGGAAGCCCATTTGGTTAATCACTTTTAGCTCAATATCTAGGCGTTCATCATACTCGGGACGCTTTTCTAAACGTACCTGTTCATCAGGGAATAAAAATTCCAGCCGCTCTTCTAGGCCTTTTTCCGACACTTCGACGAGAAAGTCTTCAATGGTCAAATCGCCCGTTGGGAAGTTAGGCAAGAAATATTCGTGTAAACGTATAGTCACATTACAGCGTTTGGCGATTTCCACACTGTTTGCCAGTGCTGATGGAATATCAGCAAATAACTCACACATTTCTTCTTCTGTGCGTAAGTATTGTTCTTTACTGTATTTTTTCGGTCTGCGAGGATCAGCTAAAGTAAAACCGTCATGGATCGCCACCCGTATTTCATGGGATTCAAAATCATCGGCCTTTAAAAAGACCACCTGATTGGTCGCCACAACAGGTAGATTGCGATCAGAAGCTAATTTTACCGCCATGTGCAGATAGCGTTCTTCATCAGCTCTGCCAGTTCGCAAAAGCTCTAAAAAGTAACGATCTTCAAAATGGGTTTGATAGAAATTTATCAGCTGATCAACTTGGGTTTGGTTACCTTTTAATAATGCCTTACCAACATCGCCTTCTTTCGCCCCAGAAATAATCAAAATACCTTTATTAAACTTAATCAGCCACTCTTGATCGATAACCACTCGCCCATCTATTTGGCCACGTAAATAGGCCTCACTGATGAGCTGGGTTAAATTTTGATAACCGTCGTTATCTAAGGCGATGATAGTTAAGGCGCAAAACTCTTTTTCAAAACCTGGGACTTTCATCCAAAAATCAGCGCCAACAATCGGCTTGATCCCTGCCCCATGACAGCCACCATAAAACTTTACCAGACCACAAAAGTTATTTTGATCTGTTATCGCTAGCGCCCCCATTCCAAGCTCTTCGGCTTTGGCAATAATAGGTTTAACTTTTGCCACGCCATCTGACATGGAAAAATCACTGTGAACGCGAAGATGAACAAAACGAGGATCGGACATAGATTATAGTATCTTTGAAATGCGTGATTAAAAGGAAAAAACTGCTAGCCAGATTAACAAACTAACCCCAAATTTAATAGAACAGATTAGGGCTATCATCGCTAAATAAGCCGATTAAACAGCGCCAATGCCGTAGGCAATACTTGGCGATGCTGTCTAATGCTATATTGTTATAACCAAAGCGGTTTAAGATTCAGATTTTGCCAGTACTGCCATGACTGGTTTAAAACTTTTGCGGTGTTCAGCTAATACCCCATGTTGTGCTAATGCTTCAAAATGGGCTTTAGTTGGGTAACCTTTATGATTGGCAAACCCATATTGTGGATATCTGGCATCAAGCTCAGCCATTTCCCTGTCGCGGGTTACCTTGGCAATAATCGATGCGGCGCTTATTGCTGCCACCAAGCCATCACCTTTGATAATGGCATGACTAACGATTCCAAACTCTGGACTACGATTCCCATCCACCAACACTCGCTCTGGGGTAATAGTTAAGCCTTGCACTGCCCGCTGCATAGCCAGCATGGTGGCATGGAGAATGTTAAGTTCATCAATCTCTAATGGGGATGCACGGCCGACACTAATGCATAAGGCTTTTTCACTGATTTCAGTAAATAGCAATTCACGGCGTTTTTCAGTTAATTTTTTTGAGTCATTTAAGCCTGATATCGGATTATTAGGGTCTAAAATAACTGCTGCGGTAACCACATCACCCACTAATGGGCCTCGGCCAACTTCATCAACACCCGCGACCACGCCGCGGCTAATGTATTCAACTTGTTCGGGGGTAATACCCTTTATTACTGCAGGAATACGACTCACAAATCACCTCTAAAATTGCCATAAAAAAACCTGCTTGAGCGAATAACATCACTCAATCAGGCTTTAAAAATTACTGATATTAATCGAGTAAGTTAATTACCGCGTCAGCAGCTCTATCGCTGGCATTGCAGCGTAAACTGCGATGAATTTGCTCAAACTCTTGCTTAAGCGGCGTAAAATCTGCATTTAACTGCTCAATCACTGCAGCTGAAATATTCTCAGGATTACACTCATCTTGAACAATTTCAGGAATAAGCTTTTTGCCCGCGAGCAAGTTTGGCAAAGAGTAATGCTCAACTAACATCATGCGTTTAGCAATTTTGTAAGTCAGCGCATTAACCCGATAAGACATCACCATAGGCCTTTTAACCAGCATGGCTTCAAGTGCTGCAGTGCCTGATGCTAGTAAAATAGCGTCAGCTGCGGCCATGACTTCCCTTGATTGCCCTTCAATTAAATCGATAACCAAATCTGGTGCATACAGCTCAAGGGCGGCAATAAACTGCTCCTTACGGGCCTTATTAACCAGTGGCGTGACAAACTTAATATCTGGATAAGCTTGCTTAACAATCAGCGCCGCTTTAATAAAAGGTTCAGCTAACTGTTTTAGCTCACCACCGCGAGATCCAGGCAAAATGGCTAAATATTCTGCATTAGGGTCTAAACCCAGCAGTTTACGGGCAGCTAACTTATCGCTTTCAAGCGGAATATCATCCGCTAAAGTATGACCGACAAAGGTACATGGCACCTGATGTTTGTCATAAAACGCTTTTTCAAAAGGTAATAACGACAACACCATATTGGTGGCTTTTTCGATTTTGAAAATACGTTTTGGACGCCAAGCCCAGACCGACGGACTCACATAATGGACCGTTTTTATGCCTTTATTTTTTAACTTGAGTTCAACCCCAAGGTTAAAATCTGGCGCATCAATACCAATAAAGCAATCAGGTTTTGCTGCACAAATTTGCTCAATCAAACTGGCGCGCACTTTAAGTAAACGCGGCAGCCTTGCTAACACTTCAACAATCCCCATAACGGCAAGCTCTTCAAACGAAAAAAAGCTCTCGAAACCAAGAGCCTCCATTTGAGGACCACCAATGCCAATAAAGCGCGCATCTGGGTAGTGTTTTTGTAGCGACTTAATTAAGCCTGCGCCTAAAATATCGCCGGAGATTTCTCCGGCGACCATAGCAAATACACGAGGGGTATTATTTGTCATTATCAATACTATCGAATGATCCCGCGAGATGAACCATTAATGAATTCAACCATGCCTTTAACGTATTCATCGGCTTCAGCGTCTTCAGTAATTTCAGCTAATGCTTCTTCAATCGTTAAATTTTTACGATATAGCGATTTATAGGTACGACGAATAGCATGTTGGGTTTCTTTAGTGAAACCTCGGCGCTTCAAACCTTCAACGTTCAGACCTCTTGGGATAGCTGGGCTACCGGCTGCCATCACAAATGGCGGCACATCTTGAAAGATGGTTGAAGAGCCTGCAGTAAACGCATGGGCACCAATATGTACAAACTGATGTACACCAGTCATGCCACCTAAAATAGCCCAATCACCAACATGTACATGGCCTGCAATAGAAGCATTATTTGCCATGATAATATTGTCACCTAACACACAGTCATGAGCGATATGCACATAAGCCATAAGTAGGTTATTTGAACCTATACGGGTTTCACTATTATCTTGAATGGTACCGCGGTGAATAGTCACGTTTTCACGAATGATATTATTATCACCCATGATTAAAGTTGTTGGCTCACCAGCATATTTCTTATCTTGGCATTCTTCGCCAATTGAAGAAAACTGGAAGAAACGATTGCCTTTACCAATGACACTTGGGCCTTTGATAACGACATGTGAACTAACCCAAGTATCGTCGCCAATTTCAACGTCTGCGCCAATATAACTCCAAGGGCCAATCGTGACATTGTTACCAATTTTTGCGTCTGGGTGAACGAATGCTAACTTATCAATCACTTGTTGATCTCTCTGCGTGCACACATGATTTCGGCTGAACAGGCTAGCTCGCCATCGACGAATGCTTGTCCTTCAAATACACCAATTCCTCGGCGCTCTTTAATCATTTTAACGTGGAAATGAATCTGATCACCTGGAGATACCACCCGCTTAAAACGTGCTTTATCAATACCAGCAAGTAAATATAAGACATCTGGTGATGGATCTGGACTCATGGTTTTAAATGCAAGCAAACCTGTTGCTTGGGCCATCGCTTCAATGATTAATACACCAGGCATTACTGGTTTAACTGGGAAGTGACCTTGGAAAAAAGGCTCATTAAAGGTGACATTTTTAATCGCATGTAAAGACTCACCTACGGTGTAATCTAGAACACGGTCAACTAACAAAAAAGGGTATCTATGAGGAAGATACTGAAGGATCTCTTCAATATCCATGGTATTTAATTGGTTTGACACGCTAATTCCTCGCAATGGCAATCATGCCATGACTTCTAATCTTGTATTTTCTTTTCAATCACTTTGACGCGATTAAATAATTCATCTAAATGACGGAAACGAACAGTATTGCGACGCCATGATTTGTTATCCATTGCAATTGTAGCAGATGAATACAAACCTGGTTTACGAATTTCGCTTGTCACATTGGTGCTGCCAGAGACATGGGTGCCGTCTGCAACCTTCAAATGGCCTGCGATACCGCTACCGCCACCAATAATACAGTACTTACCAAGAGTCGCACTACCGGCTAGGAATGAGGTTCCTGCAATAGCGGTATTTTGGCCGACAACACAATTATGGGCAATTTGAACTTGGTTATCGATGATAACGCCATCATGAATTTCTGTATGAGATAAAGCACCACGATCTACTGTGGTATTGGCGCCAATTTCTACATTATCGCCAATTCTTACACCACCAGTTTGTGGGATTTTGATCCAGTTACCGCGCTCGTTCGCATAGCCAAAGCCATCAGAACCAATCACGCAACCAGAATGAAAAATACATTGCTGACCAACAATCACATCATGATAAAAAGTCACATTGGCTTTTAAAATACAGCCAGAACCTATGATAGATTGCTCGCCAATAACACTACCTGCAGCAATTTGTACGTCATTACCAATAATGACATTGGCATCGATGACAACATTAGCCCCTATAGCGACATTCTCGCCCAGTTGCGCTGAGGCATCGATTTGTGCCGAGGGGTGGATACCTTTGGTAACTTTTGGGGTGGTATCTAAAAGTTGTGCTACCCGTGCAAAGCCCACGTATGGGTCTTTTAACACTAAAGCATTGCCGCTGTAATCTTCGGCATCTTTTTCACTCAATAACACCGCACCCGCTTGAGAGGTCTCAAGCTGGGCACGATATTTACTATTGGCTAAAAAAGAAAGTTGATCTGAGGCGGCATCTTCTAGGGTCGCAACACTGGTGATCACCAAAGTGTCGTCGCCTTTAACAGATGCGCCTAATAGCTGACCAAGCTCTTTTAAAGTCACGGTTTTCATTAGTTGCCTTTACTTAACGCTTGAACAACTTTATCACTGATATCAGCATCTGGCTTAACGTAGATAACTGCACCACGTTGCAATACGATGTCATAAGACTCTTTTGCAGCAATAGTATTAATCGCTTCTTGTACTTTAACTAAAAGCTTGTTTTGCTCTTCACCTTGACGACGACGCATATCTTCATCAAGTGCTTTGCCTTTTAATTGGAAATCAGACTTTAGTGATTCCATTTCACGTCCAAGCTCAGTTTTTTGACTTTCGCTCATTAACGCGCCATCACGTTGTTGCTTTTCAACTAATGTACGCATTTGTTCTTGCATTTTTTGTACGTCAGCAACTCGATCACCAAACTCAGTTTTTAGTGACTGTGAAATTTGTTCACGTTGAGGCAGTTGCTCAAATACTTCGCCCATATCAACCACAGCAATTTTTTCAGCATGTGCCATCATAGGTGCACTTAAAAATGCCATTGTTACTAACGCGCGATTTAACATCTTTTTCAAAATAGACTCCTTGTTATTATCAGCAAAACTTGCTGAGTGTATTTGTTTTAGAACGTTTTGCCAATGTTGAACGAAAATATCTCTGTTTCATCATCTTCGTACTCTTTAATCGGCCAAGCCAAGCTAAACACCATAGGTCCCATTGGTGATAACCATTGGACGCTCATACCCCAAGAGGCACGGATCCGACCTGGGTCGCTATAATCTTCCAGTTTGTCAAACTCATCCGCTGGAAGGTATCTATACGAGTCATAATCAAACTCGGTATCCCATACGTTACCAGCATCAACAAAGAAACTAGTACGTACTGAATTAGAATAAGCCTCATCCAAGAAAGGCGTTGGAACAATCATTTCCACACTGGCAGTCGCAATGGCATTACCACCAATAGAACGACCAGAACTCACTTGAATTCGGTTAGGATCACCTGGCAGTGTACAGCCGTCACCTGATGGATCTGGCGCACATGGCTCACTACCACGATATAAATAGAACGAACGAGGGCCGACAGAATTAGACTTAAAGCCACGTAATGAGCTACTACCACCTGAGTAATAGTTTTCCCAGAAAGGCAAAATTTGATCATTATCATTAAACTTACCATAACCATTGGCATAACCTAAGCGCGCTCGCGTTAGTAACACAAAGCTGTGGTTACGGGTTAATGGTAAGTAAAAGTTGGTATCAAAGTCAGTTTTAAAATACTGCAGATCCGACCCTGGAATGGTTGCTTTCGCACTTAGGCGCTGCGATGAACCATCTGTTGGGAAGGTGCCGCGGTTTAATGTGCTGCGATACCAACCACCATTTATCTCAAAGTTATCAAAGGCTAAATCAGAATTCGGGTCATCAGACTCACGGTAAACATTATAGAAACGTAATGCTTGTTCGTAAGCAGAGATTTCTGAAATCGCGTTATGACGATAGCCGATACCACCATTTAAACGGTTATTTTCGTTTATCGGGAAGCCTGAGTTTACCGCGATGCCATAAGATTTATTCTTATAACGCTCAAGGTTAGCCTCGTTTGCATCAAACTCGTTCCAGAAGATACTGCCGCCTAAGCTCACACCATCTTTAGTAAAGTACGGGTCAGTGTAAGAGAAGTTAACGTTCTTAGAATACTTATTGGTATTTAAGTTAATACCCGCTTGGTTACCCGTACCTAAGAAGTTACTTTGCTGTACACCAAACTGCAGACTTAAGCCTGATTCAGTACCATAACCCACACCGGCGTTAAATGAACCAGATGGCTGTTCTTTCACATTGAAAGCCACATCCACTAAGTCATCACTGCCAGGTACTTGTACGGTTTCAGTATCAACTGTTTCAAAGTAACCTAAACGGTTTAACAATACTTTTGACTGCTCAACTTGAGCTGAGTTTAACCACGCACCTTCCATTTGACGTAGTTCACGACGCATTACTTCATCTTTAGTAACTGTGTTACCGCTGAAGTTAATTGAGCGCACGTAAACACGTTTACCAGGGTTAACATTAATGTTTAATGCAACCTCTTTGGTTTCGTCATTAATTTCTGGATAGGTTTTTACTTCAGGATAAGCATAACCAAAACGGCCTAAATACTTGCTGTACATTTCTTCGGTGAAGGTAACATCACCACCGTTGTACATATCGCCTTCTTTGATCGGCAAGATAGCCTTCATCAACTCTTCACGGCCCATTAAATCACCGGTTAAGTTAACTTCAGAGACCTCGTACTTATCACCTTCATCAACATTGATGGTGATGTACAAGCCTTTTCTATCAGGGGTCATTGCCACTTGGGTTGATGTTACCGCAAAGCGAATATAACCTTGGTTGTGATAGTAGGTTTTTACCGTTTCTAAATCAGCTTCAAGCTTTTGCTTTTGATAACGGCGCTCACCAAATAAGTCCCACCAAGCAACGTAATCTTTAAGCTCAAGTAAACCAATTAATTCAGAATCTGAAAAAACGGTATTACCCACTACGTTAATTTGGCGAATTTCAGCCGCTAAGCCTTCAGTGAAGTTAAATTTAAGTTCAACACGGTTACGAGGTAAGTTAATGACTTCTGCTTCAACTTTCGCGCCGTATTTACCCACACCGTAATAGAAATCTTGCAGGCCTTTTTCGATGCCTGACAACATGGTTCTATCAAGTGACTCACCGATTTTAATACCTGAGCCGTCTAAGCTTTCTTGTAACTGCTCATCTTTAATATCTTTGTTACCTTCAAAGGTAACAGCACTGATAGTGGCACGCTCTTTAACGGAAACAAGCAATACGCCATCTTCATGGCTAACACTGATGGTTTCGAAGTTGGTTGAGGCATACAAGCTTTTAATGGCTTGCTGTAATTTTACTTGGTCTACCGTATCGCCCACTTTAACGGGCAGGTTTAGCAAGGCAGCACCAAGTGCGACTCGCTGTAAACCATCAATCTGGATGTCGGTCACTTCAAATGGTTGGAAAGTTTCCGCCATACCATTGCCTGAAAATGACGCGCCGACTAAAATCATCGAGGCAAAAAGTTTATTCAATCTCATAGAGCACTTCTAATTATTTGTGTTCCCTGCTCAGAGTCTGGAAAAATCATTAAAGAGTGCAACACTCATCAACAATAACAGCATCGCTGCGCCAAACCTGAATCCTATGTCCTGTACCTTCTCCGGTACAGGCTTACCCGTAATCACTTCGATAAAGTAATACAGCAAGTGTCCCCCATCGAGCACTGGCAAAGGCATTAAATTAATGATGCCTAAGTTCACACTGATGAGTGCGATAAACCCAAGAAAGTACACAAATCCATAGTCTGCACTGGTACCAGCACCTTGAGCTATAGAAATAGGACCACTTAAGTTTTTCACCGACACATCGCCGGTAAACAGTTTTCCAATCATCTTAAAGCTGACAACCACCAGTTGCCATGTTTTATCAGCGGCTGCTGTGAAGGAATCTACTATGCCATACTCAAGCTGGAAGCGCATACTTTCCGGCCAATCAATTTGAGTAGGACTTACCCCGACCATGCCAATCACTTGGCCTGCAGCATTGGTTTGTGCTTGCGGGGTGACATTAAGGGTTAATGCTTGATTATCACGTAATATTTTTAGCTGCACCGTTTTATCGGCAGACTTTTGTATCACATCTACAAACGCATTCCAATCGCGGTATGGTTTACCATTGATGGCAGTAATTTCATCGCCAACCTGCATACCAGCATATTCTGCCGCGCTACCTTTGGTGATCAAGGCTATTATAGGTTCAATGGCTGGGCGATAAATACCTAAACCAATTGCACTAATTGGCGATTCTTTATCGGGGTCAAATGTCCATTGGCTAATATCAAGCGTATGGGATTGACCAATCTGGGCATCTGTGACGGCCGCATTAAGCGGTGTAAGACTGATCTCTAACGAATCGCCGCCAATATGACTCACTAACGCTAAATTAACTTCTTCCCAGTTTCTGACTTTTTGACCAGATACCGATAAAATTTGCATTGGCTCTTTAATGCTTATCTGCGCCGCAGGAGTATTGGCTTTGGTGGTATCAATAACAGGCTTTAAAGAAGGTACGCCAATGATGTACATAAGGTATAAGGCAACAATGGCGAACAAAAAGTTGGCCATGGGCCCGGCTGCCACAACCGCAATACGCTGCCAAACGGTTTTTCGATTAAAAGCTTGGTCGAGTAATTCCTCTGGGACTTCTTCTACTCGCTCATCAAGCATTTTGACATAACCGCCAAGCGGGATCATCGCCACAACGTACTCAGTGCCGTCTTTACCAACCTTGCGCCAAATGGCTTTACCAAAGCCAATAGAAAAACGTTCGACTTTTATGCCGCAACGGCGTGCAACCCAAAAATGTCCGTATTCATGAACTGTAATCAAAATACCTAATGCGACAATAAATGACCCTAGGTTCCATAAAAAATCTAACATTGTTCTCCTAAGAACTAGTTAATTGATTTAATTGCTTCATGAGCAATAGCACGTGCTTGTGCATCTAACTGTACAATATCTTCAATCGTCGATAACGACGACTGCGGCACTTTTAATAAACACGCTTCATTAACTTTAGCGATGTCAGTGAACTTGATTTGTTCAGCTAAAAAGGCTGCTACGGCAATTTCGTTAGCGGCGTTAAGTACTGTTGTCGCCTCTTGCCCTTGCTCACAAGCCTGCATTGCTAAGCCTAAACATGGGAAACGATTGAAGTCAGGTTCACAGAAGCTCAATTCTCGGACTTTGAAAAAGTCCAAAGGTTCAACTCCAGCGTTAATTCTTTCAGGAAAAGACATACAATGGGCAATAGGTGTACGCATATCTGGGTTACCCATTTGTGCGAGCACTGAACCATCTCGATATTGCACCATAGAGTGAATCACACTTTGCGGGTGAATAACCACTTTCAATTGCTCAGCCTTAGTATTGAATAACCAGCGCGCTTCAATAAACTCAAGACCCTTGTTCATCATGGTGGCTGAATCGACTGAAATTTTAGGTCCCATTGACCAATTAGGGTGATTACACGCTTGTGCTGGCGTCATGGATTGAAGCGCGGCTAAATCGGCGGTTAAAAATGGGCCACCAGAGCCTGTCAGTAAAATATGCGAAATACCAGATACGGTTAAATCACAGTGCCCAAGGTTGGCTTGAATATCGGCAGGTAAGCACTGAAAAATAGCATTATGCTCACTATCGACCGGCAGTAGGGTCGCGCCACTTTGCACTGTAGCGTGCATAAACAATTCGCCAGACATGACTAAGGCTTCTTTATTTGCCAGCAATACCCGTTTGCCCGCTTTAACTGCGGCAAAGGTTGAAACAAGACCTGCTGCGCCGACAATCGCGGCCATAACCGTATCAACTTCAGAAGCCGTGACAAGACCTAATAACGCATCCTCACCTGTTGTCACCTTAGTGGCAATATTAGCAGGTATACGCTGCTGCAGCGCCTTAGCTGCAGATTCATCGACCATATGTGCATATACTGGTTTATGCTCGATACATAATGACAACATTTTATCGACGCTGGCATTGGCAACGAGACCATAAACCGCATATTGCTGTGGGTTTTGGCTAATAACACTTAACGTACTTGACCCAATGGAGCCAGTAGCGCCTAAAATGACCATATTTTGCATTGTATTAAATCCAGAATGCGATGTAGATAAGAGTGAAGATCGGTAGTGCAGCCGTTAAACTGTCCATTCTATCGAGTACTCCACCATGGCCTGGTAAAATAGTACCTGAATCTTTTATATCAGCAGCACGTTTAAACATGCTTTCAGATAAATCACCAAAGGCTGAAGCTAAAGCGGTTATCAGCGTAACGGTAATCACTAAAGCTAATTCTTGTTCTGGTGAGTAATACATCACCCCACATGCGACGACCAAGGTTGCTAATAAGCCACCAATCAAACCTTCGAGGGTTTTATTAGGGCTAACATTGGGCATCAATTTATGCTTACCAAATGCGCGACCAGCAAAATAAGCACCTGTATCAGCGGCCCAAACAACTAACATGACTAAAAAGACTAAGGTGCCGCCAAAATAAGGGTCAACATTACTGCTGATTGATTTGAGCGTAATGAGGGCAACAAAACAGGGAATAAGTGTTAGCTGACCAAACATCGACTTCAGCATTGGGCTGTTTTTCCATATGCTGTCAGTTTTAGGAAATGAAATAACTAAAAGTGCGCTTAAAAACCACCAAAAAGCACCAATAGCAATAATAGAGACAAAAATAGGGTGTAATTGGCCTTTAAGCCACATTGCATCCACAGGTACGATAAAGTTTAACGCTAATAAAATAACGGTGACTGTGACGGTAAATGTCCACTGGGTCACTTTACACTCAGGGTCAATAAAGCTGCCCCACTCTTTTGCGCCGATCATGAATACCGGCACCAAAACCCAAGCAAAATACTCTGCAGGCAGAAAGAAAATGGCCCCTATAACGAGAGGAAGTAACCATAATACTGTTATAATTCTTTGTTTTAACAAAAGTTTAGCCTCTTAATTCTTTATATAGCGCGAATTTCTTCGATTTGACTGCCTGTCAAACCAAAGCGGCGCTGTCTACTGGCAAATACAGCAAGGGCATCTTTAAACGCTTGCTCATTGAAATCTGGCCATAAGGTGTCAGTAAAGACTAACTCCGCATATGCAGCCTGCCATAAAATAAAATTACTGATGCGGTAATCACCGCCTGTCCGGATCATCAAATCAACTTCATTTTGTCCGTGCATGCACAGTTGTTGATTTAATAAATCTTCAGTTAACTCATCGGATGCTAAATCACCTTGGGCGACTTTATCCGCTAACTTTTGTGTCGCTTGTAAAATATCCCAGCGGCCACCATAGTTAGCAGCAACATTAAGCACTAAACCAGTATTGCCTGTCGTTTTTTGTTGTGCTTCATGGATCTGTTTTTGTAAACGTGCAGAAAAGCGGCTGATATCACCGATAATATTTAAACGCACTTGATTATTATGCAGTAGTTTGATTTCGCGCTGTAATACAGTGAAAAACAATTCCATCAGCAAACTGACTTCTTTATCAGGACGACGCCAATTTTCACTGGAAAAAGCAAACAAGGTTAACGACTCGATTTGTAACTGGCTCGCCACACTGACAGCCCGACGCACGGCCTTTACACCGGCCTTGTGGCCGAACACTCTTGGTTTACCTTGTTGTTGAGCCCAGCGGCCATTGCCATCCATAATGATGGCAACATGTTTAGGCAACGACTGTTTAACCACATCTGATAATTGCCCAGGCAATTGCTCTGATGAATCAATATCGGTATCTAATTGTGTTTCTGGCTCAAATCCAACAGTGGATGACATCTATTACAACCCTTTCAAATAGACAAACGCCGTGTAGTATAACCTTACACGGCGCTTCAACTCTAGCTTTGCTATGAGGAGAATTAGACTTCCATCAATTCTTTTTCTTTAACAGCTAAAATTCCATCAATATTCTTGATGCTAGCATCGGTGAACTTCTGAATTTCATCTTCGCTACGGCGAACATCATCTTCAGTACACTCTTTTGCTTTCTCAAGCTTTTTAATTTCGCTGATAGCATCACGGCGAACGTTACGGACTGCAACACGGCCATTTTCAGCTTCACCACGAACCACTTTGATGAAATCTTTACGACGCTCTTCAGTCAATGCTGGTAATGGAATACGCATTGAGTTGCCGGCAGTCATTGGATTTAAGCCTAAATCAGAGCTCATAATCGCTTTTTCTACAGCTTGCACCATAGTAGCATCAAATACAGTTACATTTAGCGTACGTGAGTCTTCGATACCAATATTAGCAACTTGCTTAAGTGGTGTCATAGAACCGTAGTAAGAAACCTGAATTGAATCAAGTAAACTTGGGTGAGCACGGCCGGTACGCACTTTGGCCATTTGGTTTTTAGTTGCTTCAACACATTTGCTCATACGTTCTTGAGCATCTTCTTTAATTGTATTAATCACGTTAAATATCCTTTTGGTCACAAACACTTAATACCTGAACGGCACCTTGATAATGGTACACGGGTTGCCCTATGTCGATACCCGTTCAAGTTAAATTTCTAAGCCTGATTTAGCTTGATTTTTTAGCGCTAATATACGTGCCTTCTTCTTCACCCATGATAACACGGCGCAATGCACCTGGCTTATTCATGTTGAATACTAATATTGGCATGTTGTGGTCACGGGCTAGCGTAAATGCTGCTAAGTCCATTACCTTAAATTCGTTTTCTAACACTTCGTTGAAGCACAGGGTGTCGTATTTAACCGCTTCTGGATCCTTCATTGGATCAGCTGAATAAACACCATCAACTTTAGTGCCTTTAAGTACAACTTCAGCTTCAATTTCAATGCCGCGTAAGCAGGCTGCTGAATCGGTTGTACAGAATGGATTACCGGTACCCGCTGCAAAAATCACAACACGACCCGATTTTAATAAACTGATTGCTTCAGCCCAGTTGTAGTCATCACACACACCTTTTAAAGGAATGGCTGACATCAAACGTGCATTTACATAGGCACGGTGCAGTGCATCACGCATTGCAAGGCCGTTCATTACGGTTGCTAACATGCCCATATGATCGCCAACAACACGATTCATACCAGCTTGCGCTAAGCCTTCACCACGGAATAGATTACCACCACCAATTACAACCCCAACTTGAATACCTAACTCAACCAGTTCTTTGACTTCTTGAGCCATACGATCAAGTACTTTAGGGTCAATACCGAAGCCTTCTTCGCCCATCAAGGCTTCACCACTTAATTTTAAAAGAACGCGTCTAAATGCAGGTTTTGGATTGGTGCTCATAACTTTTTCCTAATTATAACAAAACCGCAGCGGTTGCTGCGGCTTTAGGGTATGAAGAGATGTTGAATTACGCTTTTTTAGTAGCGGCGATTTGTGCAGCAACTTCTGCAGCGAAATCTTCTTCTTTCTTCTCGATACCTTCACCCACTTCTAAACGAATGAAGTTAGATACTGTTGCGCCTTTCTCTTTAAGAATATCGCCAACAGTTTTCTTAGGCTCCATGATGTAAGCTTGACCAGTAAGAGAGATCTCACCAGTAAACTTCTTCATACGGCCAATAACCATCTTCTCAGCGATTTCTTGAGGCTTACCTTCGTTCATCGCGATTTCTACTTGAAGCGCTTGCTCACGAGCAACAACATCAGCAGGTACGTCAGTTGGATTAACGAATTCAGGCTTAGAAGCAGCAACATGCATTGCGATGTGCTTAAGTGTTTCAGCGTCAGCTTCACCCGTTACAACAACACCGATACGGTCGCCGTGACGGTAAGTCGCTTGAGTAGCGCCATCGATGTACTCGATACGACGAACGTTGATGTTTTCACCGATTTTAGCTACTAAAGCAACACGAGTTTCTTCAAACTGTGCTTTTAGCTCTTCGATTGTTACTTTAGATGCAGCAGCAACTTCAAGTACTTCGTTAGCAAATGCTAAGAAGTTACCGTCTTTAGCAACGAAATCTGTTTGGCAGTTAACTTCTAATAATGCTGTGTAGCCTTCAGCTTGCTTGATTAGAATTGTACCTTCAGCAGCAATGTTACCTGCTTTTTTAGCAGCTTTTGCAGCACCGCTCTTACGCATGTTATCAATCGCTAGCTCGATATCACCGTTAGTTTCAGTCAATGCTTTTTTACAGTCCATCATGCCAGCGCCAGTGCGGTCACGAAGTTCTTTAACTTGGGCAGCAGTAATTGCCATTGTTAAGTCCTCAAATTTGATTCGTTTAATATTTCATCTATAAAACAGGGGCCTAAAGGCCCCTGTTCACCAATTAATTATTGGCAAATAAGGGAGATGGTAACCATCAACCTTATTAAACAGTTTCTACGAAACCGTCTTGCTCAGCTTGAACAGCTAAATCTTGACCACGGCCTGAGTTAGCAGCTGCAGCAACAGAAGAAGTGTACAAACGGATAGAACGCATAGCATCATCGTTACCAGGAACGATGTAGTTAACGCCATCTGGAGCAGAGTTAGTATCAACAACAGCAACAACTGGGATACCTAAGTTGTTAGCTTCTTTAATAGCGATATGCTCGTGGTCAGCACCGATAACGAATAATACGTCAGGTAAGCCGCCCATGTTTTTGATACCACCAAGAGATTTTTCTAACTTCTCTAGCTCGCGAGTACGCATTAACGCTTCTTTCTTAGTAAGCTTGTCGAAAGTACCGTCAACAGACTGGCTTTCTAGCTCTTTAAGACGTTTGATTGACTGACGAACAGTTTTCCAGTTAGTCAACATACCGCCTAACCAGCGGTGATCAACGTAGTACTGGTCACAAGAGATTGCAGCTTCTTTGATAGCTTCGCCAGCAGCGCGCTTAGTACCAACAAAAAGAACTTTACCTTTCTTAGAAGCAACATTGCTAATGAAAGCTAAAGCTTCGTTGAACATTGGTACAGTGTGCTCAAGGTTGATGATATGAACACCATTACGTGCACCGAAGATGAAAGGTTTCATCTTAGGATTCCAGTAACGAGTTTGGTGACCGAAGTGAACACCAGCTTGAAGCATGTCGCGCATTGAAACAGTAGTCATTTTATATACCTTAATTTGGGGGGTTAGACCTCCACGGATCCCATACCTTCGACCCTTGCCTAAAATAGACTAAGAGCACCCCGAAGAATGTGTCGATACGTGTGTGATTTAGTATTTAGTTAAATTGCCATCTATAACATGTATAATGGCCGCCATATTTTACTCTTAGTGAAGCAATAAGTGAAGAAAGCTTTGATGCTTAGTTCACTTTTATGTTTCGTTAAGACTTATACATAACGGCGCGCTTTATATCATAACTGGGTAAAAAGTACAAATTTTGCCACATTTTAAATGCGCTTTTTTGACAGCGACAACGGTAAGAGAAAATTCATGAACATAGTTATCAAGACAGCAGAACAAATCGAAAAAATGCGTGTAGCAGGTAAATTAGCCGCTGACGTGTTAGAAATGATAGCCCCACATGTAAAAGTGGGAGTAACGACAGATGAGTTGAATGAAATCTGTGCTAAATACACTGAAGAACATGGAGCTATCTCTGCACCGCTGAACTATCACGGCTTTCCAAAATCAATCTGTACTTCGGTAAATGAAGTCGTGTGTCATGGTATTCCTGGCCCTTACATATTAAAAGACGGTGACGTGCTCAATATCGATATCACAGTGATCAAAGATGGCTTTCATGGCGACACCTCTAAAATGTTTTTAATTGGTGATGTTAGCCCTAAAGACAAACGTCTAGTTCGTATTGCTCAAGAAAGCCTTTATTTAGCCATTAAGAAAGTCAAGCCGGGTGCTAAGTTAGGTGAAATTGGCACTGCTATCGAAAAGTTCATTAAAGCCAGTAAATCTGGTTTAGACAAATACTCAATCGTGCAAGATTATTGTGGTCACGGCATCGGTGAAGGCTTTCACGAAGAGCCACAAGTGGTCCATTATAAAAACAACGACAAAACGGTTTTAAAAGAAGGCATGTGTTTCACAATCGAGCCAATGATTAATGCTGGACGCTACACAACGGTTTTAGATAAAGAAGATAACTGGACAGTGACCACTTCAGATGGTAAAAAATCAGCACAATGGGAACACACATTGCTAGTGACTAAAACCGGAGTCGAAGTACTCACACTACGTAATGAAGAAGAATTCCCAAGAACGCTTTAATTTTTAGGTAAAAAGGACGTCAATGAACACTGCGCTGGTAGCTAAAAACACCCTAGTCGATCTAAACCAGCGCTTATTGGCGCAATTTGCTCAAAAGCAGCCAATAACTGAACTCGTCAAAGAGCGATGTGTATTTGTTGATAAGCTATTAAAACAAGCTTGGCAATCGTTTTATTTTAATGATCAGACGATTGCGCTCATTGCGGTGGGTGGATACGGCCGCGGTGAATTACACCCCCACTCTGATATTGATTTACTGATCCTGACCCAAACCGAAGCCAAGAACCTGCAAGCCCAAGAGCTTATCAGCCAATTTATCACTTACCTTTGGGATTCTGGCTTAGAGATCGGTCACAGTGTGCGCACCATTGAGCAAACCCTTGAGCTTGGCCTTAGCGATATCAGCACTGCTACTAACCTGCTTGAAGCTAGATTGTTATCAGGTGACGAAAGCTTATTTGATCAATTATATGACGCGATTCGTGAACATGATTTTTGGCCTTCTGACACATTCTTTCTTGCAAAAAAACAAGAACAGCAATATCGACATGCTAAAGCCAATGCCTTTGATTTAGAACCCAATATCAAGTCATGTCCCGGTGGCTTACGCGATATTCAAACTATAGCATGGGTGGCTATGCGCCACTTTGACGCCGCGTCATTACAAGAATTAGTCGGCTACGACTTTCTTGAGCCCATTGAATTAACCGAGTTACTGGAATGTCAGGATTTTCTCTGGCAACTGCGTTTTTCACTGCACATGATTGCTGGCAGAGATGAAAATAGGCTGCTGTTTGACTTACAAAGACAAGTTGCCGCAGCAATGGGTTATGAGGATGGGACTCAGCTCGCGGTCGAGCAAATGATGAAACGCTATTACCGCACAGTAAGACGGGTAATGGAATTAAATGAGATGTTGCTGCAGTTATTTAAGCGTGCAACCTTGCATCAAACTGCGCCGTTAACCATTCAGCCAATCAATGAAAACTATCAGCGCCGTGGTCACTTCATTGAAGTGCTCGATAATCAACTGTTTGAGCAACAACCTGAACAAATTATTAATTTATTTTTGTTAGTGGCCAAAAATTCTAATATCCAACGCATTTATGCCCCAACGCTGCGGCTTTTACGTAAAGCACGACGTGGCCTTAAGGGGCCACTACAAGATAACCCAGAGTGCAGAAAATGCTTAATGAGTATTTTAAAGCACCCTCGTGGCATAACAGCTTTATCCTTGATGCATAAACACGGCATATTATCTTCATACTTACCCGCATGGCGTAACATCGAAGGTCAAATGCAGTTTGATTTATTTCATGCGTACACGGTTGATGAGCACACTCACCGCTTACTGCTCAACATTGACCGCTTTTCGCAAACTGAGCAGATAGATGAATTCCCCTTAGGCGCGATTTTAATTAATCAGTTGCCTAAAAAAGGCTTATTAGTTTTAGGCGCTATATTCCATGACATTGCTAAAGGACGAGGCGGCGATCATAGTAAGTTAGGCTCTAAAGACGCGCTGGATTTTTGTAAGCTTCATGGATTAAACGATCATGACGGCCGTTTAGTGGCTTGGTTGGTTGAAAACCATTTAGTGATGTCAGTCACCGCACAGCGCCGTGATATTTCAGATCCTGATGTGGTGGCCTTTTTTGCAGATAGAGTCCAAGATGCGGTGCATTTAAGTTATTTATATTGCTTAACTGTGGCCGATATTTGCGCGACAAACCACAAAGCATGGAATAATTGGAAAGGCTCGTTACTGCGGGATTTATATTTTTCAACTCAGCGCGTGTTAGCCAGAGGCAAAGAAAAGCCCATTGATGTGGCTGAGCGAGTCCAAGAAACCAAACAAAAAGCGCAAAAAGAGCTGCTACGACGTGGCGTAAAACAAAAAAATATTGATGCGTTATGGCTAAGGTTTAAAGACGATTACTTTTTACGTCATCAACCTAATCAGGTTTCATGGCATACAGAAGCCTTGTTGAAACACGACAAGCAAAAACCATTGGTGCTTATTTCAAAGCATACAACCCGTGGTGGCAGCGAGCTGTTTGTTTACGCCAAAGATAAACCCAAGTTATTTGCCACTGTTATGGCGGTGTTAGACAATAAAAACATTAATGTTCATGATGCTAACGTTATGACATCAAATGATGATTACGCCTTAGATACATTCGTTATCCTAGAGCAAGATGGCAAACCAATCAGCCAGCTTTCCCGCATTCAGTCGATTAAAAAGTCACTTGAGAAGGCGTTAGCAGCACAAAAAGCTAAACCGTCAAAATTTAGAAAGCTGTCACGGATCATGAAACCTTTTAATGTTCGTACCCAAGTAAGTTTCCTACCTGGGACTAACCATGATACAAGTATGATGGAATTAATCGCATTAGACTTCCCGGGCTTATTAGCCAGCGTCGGAGAAGTGCTGCATCGCTGCGATATCACCTTATTATCAGCTAAAATAACCACCATTGGAGAGCGCGCCGAAGATTTCTTTATCCTACAAAATAATGCCGGCAGCGAGCTCAATGAAACGCAACAAGCGCAACTATCTGAAGCCCTCTTAGGAGCGCTTTCAACACCTTTACCACAATAAACTAATCGGGAGAAAGTAATGGAGGCATTACGCCAACGCATAGAAGCTGCATTTGAGGCTCGTCAGGACATCACACCTAGCACGGTAGAGCCAAGTGTTCGTGCAGATATCGAAACTGTTATTAGCATGCTAGACAAAGGTCAGGCTCGCGTAGCAGAAAAGATTGATGGCGAATGGCATGTACACCAGTGGTTAAAGAAAGCGGTACTGCTTTCTTTCCGTATCTTTGATAATCAAGTTATCGACGGTGGTGATACCAAGTACTTTGATAAAGTGCCGCAGAAGTTTGCTGACTACACAGCTGAACGTTTCAAAGAAGAAGCAATTCGTGTTGTACCACCTGCAACGGTTCGTAAAGGCTCATTTATCGGTAAAAATACCGTATTAATGCCTTCTTATGTCAACCTAGGTGCATTCGTTGACGAAGGTACTATGGTCGATACATGGGCGACTGTGGGTTCTTGTGCACAAATTGGTAAGAACGTACATTTATCTGGCGGAGTGGGCATTGGTGGCGTTCTAGAGCCACTACAAGCAGGTCCTACTATCATTGAAGATAACTGTTTCATTGGCGCGCGCAGCGAAATCGTTGAAGGCGTAGTTGTTGAAGAAGGCAGTGTTATTTCAATGGGCGTATACATAGGCCAAAGCACACGTATTTTTGACCGTGAAACAGGTGAAGTACATTACGGGCGTGTACCTGCAGGCTCTGTTGTTGTTTCTGGTAACTTACCTTCTAAGTGCGGCACTTACAGCTTATATGCTGCTATTATCGTTAAAAAGGTTGATGCGAAAACGCGCGGAAAAGTGGGTATTAACGAATTACTGCGTATCGTAGATTAATCGTTAGTCACCCAATTAACAGGGCTTCTATTGAAGCCCTTTTTAATGGGTAAAATCTGCCAACTGATGATTAATTAGCTCATTTAATGATTAACTTTTCCATTGGTATACAAGCAAGTTTAAGGCCTCTTGGGGAATGGTAAATTGAATGCTTGTCACCTTTAAAACCACAAGCGCGATAAAAATCAGCTGCATTTAAAGAAGCATCCAATATTAATTTTTTACAGCCTGCTTCAATTGCGACGGTTTCGAGTTGTTGTAACATCGCCCTGCCGACACCTAGACCAAAAGTACTGGGGTGCACAAACATCCCATCGACCATGCCAGTAGCAACAGCGAAACTTTTGCCGGCATCATGGTTAACGTCAATCATGCCAACACCTACCACTGCATCATTGACCACAGCAACATAGCCATGCTCCGAAAATGCATCGACAAATGTTATTGGCAGCTCACCATCCGTCCAAGCTACCAGCATTGCGTCATCATAATGCCCTTTGCATTGGCTTAGTATTGCTTGGTTTCGAATATCAAATGCCACTGTGGCATCATGGCGCTGTGCTTTTCTGATCTGCATCCTTGCTCCGTGTAAATATCATGCTTAATCATTACACATTATTGTTTTACTGATATAAAAACAACACATCAAGCTTGATAAATTGACCTTGATAAATTGACCTTGATAAATTGACCTTGATTAATTGACCTTGATTAATCGACGTTAAGTGCGGTTAACTCGCGGCTTTCAGTTTTTCGACATTATCGGCAATCTCCATAAAGCTGGGATTTAAATTCACATCAATGGGGAGTTTTAAGGTTCGTACAATATCATTAGCCGAAATTAAGCCACGAATAACGTGGGCTCGCTCGTCAACTACTAAACAGTGCTGATGCTGGGAATGCTTCAGCGTTTCAATGACATCAATAATTCGCGCTTTAACCAGTTCCACATAATCAATGGCTTTTAGCTTATTTTTTGGCAACATAAAGTCACTCAATAAAAGTTGATCTCGCGAAAAACCTGCGGCGACCTGCTTAAGCATTTCTTGGCTATGAAGCATTTGTAAACTCACCAGCCCCATAAAATGCCCTTGTTGATCAATGACAATTTTTAACCTGACATGGGATTGTTTCATTAAATGTTCAACGTCTACCGCAGCGGTATTCATTTCAATTACAAAAGGTTTTAGCTGGCTAAAATCAGTAAACACCGCAGCGGCGGCTGAATAAATATTGATATGCTCAGACACTTCAGGGCGGGCAAGCTCATCGACTTTGTCAACTGAATATAAATTTAGTGTTTTCATTAAAAACTTCCTTTTTTGACAAAACAACCGATATTTCTGGGTGTTATCGAGTCTAATTGAGGGAAGTTATCAAGCTTATTACAATTAAAGCTTCTAAATTATAATCACTTGCAATGACTTCATAGTTTAATTTGCCACTATCAGGTTTTGGCATAGGCAAACTTGATAGTGGTATACGACGGCTTAATTTAGACAGGTTAACCTGTAAATTATAGTGCAAAATGTATAATTTAAAGGTTTAAAACAATTATAAGCTCTTTGGTTGACCTTACTTTAAACGCTCAGGTTGAACCATCAGGCTATTGGCTTCATCAGACAACCAAATTTCGCCATCAGTAATACTCACCTGCAATTTCATGTTGCGGTTAACAAACACTTCCATTGCTGCAACACTTTCTTCAGCTATATTAAATACACTTAAGTTTTTATAGCGTTGCAGTGCTTGTTCATTTTGCTTCCACCAAATAGGCACACTGCGACCACTGTAGGTGATTAACTGAACCTGCTTTGACCGACCACAAGCTTTACGCAGCCACTTCTCATCAGCTTGGCCAAATTCAATCCATAAATTGATTTCATCAGATAAGCTTTTTTCCCATAGCTCAGGTTCATCTTCAACACAAAGCCCTTTGCTAAATTGCAGCGAGTCCGACGCATTCATAATAAACGCTAAAATTCTCACCATCATGCGGCTATCCGTTTCTGAAGGATGCTGGGCAATGGTAAGTTGATGATCGGCATAGTAATGTCTATCCATATCAGCGATTTGAATTGTTGCTTTATAGACGGTAGCTTTAGGCGCCATGGGAGTTCCATACAAATAAAAAAAACGAGTCTAACCTGTTTAGCACAAGTATGAAACTCGGTTTAGAATATGTTTTTAGCTCAGTCAATTTACCATTAAGCTAGGCAGTAAATATCCCCACAAAAATGGCTATAAAGCCCCAGGTTGAAGATGCTTCGCCATGGGGAAATGTGCTTTAAATTTTTTTAACTTTTCAGTGTCTAGCACCAATAGCATGCGCTCGCCATGGTGATATTTTGCTGCAATTTCACTGAAATTAGGGACAGCTTCGCGGCTAGCATCACGTCTTATAAGTTCATTAATATCGGTACTAACGCCATTTTCAGTCAGCGGACTGTCCCGATAAATTACTTCAATTTTCTGCAATAATGGCATAGCGGCAATAGGCAATAAGGCCGCGTTATCGTTTTCATCTAACAATAATATTTCGCCATCGGCAGCTAAACTGCTAAATGCATCTTGATAATGAGCTTCTGTCACACTATCAAAACGATCACTGTTTAGTTTAAAGAATCGCTCCCAAAATAAACGTCTATCTTTACCAGAACTGATTTTTTGCTGCACTTCAGTGCGCTTTGACGCAACAAAATCAAATAGAGGGCTCAATGACTGGGGCAATAGCGTTTCAAGTCGGGAACGAATAGTGCGAGCAAACACTGGCGCGGCGCCAGCGGTACTGATGGCAACGACTAAGCGACCTCTGTCGACGATGGAAGGTGTTATAAAGCGGCAAAAACTGGGATTATCAACCACATTGACCCAAATGCCTTTTTGGGTGGCTAAAACGGCATAGTCTTTATTGAGTTGTTCATTGGCTGTGGCCATGTAGATCACATCATAATCAGCAATATCAGCTGCTTCAATAACGCGCCTATGTAATCGAATTCGCCCTTTTTGATGATAGCTTTGAATTTCTTGAGCGATATCCGGGGCAATAACAGTAATGTCAGCTTCGGTGCGTGACAGCAAATCAAGCTTTCTAGTGGCCACTTCTCCGGCACCAACAACTAGTACCTGTAAATTTTTGGTATCCACAAATAATGGAAAATACTGCATCGATCACTCGCAAAATAATTAAGATAATCAACTATAACCAGTTAATAGTGCCATTGTCATCGTCTTATTTAGTATCAATAATAATGATTCAATCTTAAGACTTTTACAGCGGTAAAAGGTCAATGTTAGTTGTGGGTGGTACTTTGTGGCGAGCTGCATTGCCAGCACAGTTCAAAACTGCCTTCATTCATCTCATGACATTGAAGGCATTGCCATTGCGGACAGTCCATATTATGAGACTCTAACAGCGTTTTAGCTTGCTCGAGTTGATTTTGACAAACCCAGATATCCACAGTTTGCATTTCAGTGGGTAACTCACCAACACCACCGAGTAAAGCTTCACCGGTCAATTCTACCAATATGCCATTTGTTTCAAGCAGCCCTTTCCAAGTATGCGCTTGGAGTAAATTACCGCCCGTTAAGAGTACTTTTCTATTGTCCATTATTATTCCTACTGCATTGCTCTGATGGCAAATTTTTAATCATCGTACTTGTAAATGGTTCTTGCTGTCGAGCATTGATTAAACTTTATACTCATTATATGCTCTTGATAGCCTTTAAAGGAGAATCATATGAATCTGCAAATATCCGGTGTATTTCAAATTACAAATTGGGATGAAGCCACAGATATAGAACACCCTGATGGTGCTAAGCAAACCTCAGCAAGTATTAGCCAAATGTACTCAGGCGATCTTGAAGGTGTCAGCCAGCCCAAATATATCATGTGTTATACCGCAGATGGCAAAGCAGTGTTTTGTGGTTTTGAAAACGTGGAAGTCAGCATTAATGGCAAGTCCGGCAGCTTTGTATTGCAACACAATGGTAAGTTTGAAAGTGGTGTCGCCAGCAGTGACTTCATTATCGTGCCAAATTCTGGCCAAGGCGAGTTGATTAACATTGCTGGTAAAGGCGCATTTACTTCTGGTGAAAAAGGCCAAGCTGAGTACCAAATGGAATTAAGCCAAATATGATGGGGTTTTCTATTAGCCGCTTACACTCTTCGGTTGGCATAATTAAAGCTACTGGGCAGTGGGATGCTGACACTATTTCAGGCACTAAATTTACTCAGTTAGAACAAATGTCCACTGATGGCTGGGTTGCATTGGATATTCATCACCCGACTAACAGCCAGTTCATTGCATCCATTAAAGCTGAAGTTTATAGGCACTTGTTATCCCAGCAAGTTATCCCTGCAAGCAGCTTAAACATCAGTAATTAAATTTAAGAAATACATTCCAATAATAAAGCCACTCGATTGAGTGGCTTTTTTGTGTTGCGGCTTAAGATTAAGGCATCATTGAAGGTTGATCAGCACCTTCTTTCTCAATCTCAACTGGCATCATATGCTCGCGACAAATACCCAATTTAATGGCTAAGTAACTTGCCACGTAAATAGATGAGTAAGTACCAACAAAAATACCACACAGTAGCGCCGTTGCGAAACCATGGATCATGCTACCGCCCTTAAGGAATAGCGCAATCACCACCACTAAGGTAGTACCTGTAGTAATAATAGTACGGCTCATTGTCTGCGTGATAGACGTATTAACCACTTCATCAGGACCGCCTTTACGCATCTTCAAGAAGTTCTCGCGGATACGGTCATAGACTACGATGGTATCGTTCAACGAGTAACCCACTACCGTAAGCAAACCTGCTAATACCGTTAAATCAAACTCTAATTGTAAAATAGAGAAAATGCCTAAGGTGACGATGACATCGTGAGCAAGTGCGGCAACAGAGCCCATTGCTAAACGCCATTCGAAGCGGAATGATACGTAAATGAGAATACAAATTAACGCCACAATCACGGCTAAGCCGCCTTGCTCTGCTAACTCTTTCCCCACTTGAGGGCCAACAAATTCAACACGCTTTTGAATAACGTTGGCATCAATAACTTGAGCACCGTGCACAATCGCAGCGACTTGATCATCACTTTTTAGATCATCACGAACAGGTAAACGTACTAAGATATCTCGGCTTGAACCGAAATTTTGCACTACTGCTCCGTCAGCGCCATCAGTACTGTATTCAGCACGTAGCTCTAATAAGTCTACTGGTTTTGAAAACTCTAACTCAACAACCGTACCACCAGTAAAATCAAGACCCCAGTTGATGCCTTTTGTGCCTAATGACACAAAAGAAGCCACCACCAAAATCATTGATAAAACACTGATTGGCATTGCATGTTTTAGAAAGTTGATCGTTTTCTTTACTGAAAATATTTGTAACATGGTCAACTCCTTAAATTGATAGTTTCTTAACGCGTTTACCACCCCACATGAGATTCACGATAACGCGCGTTCCCACGATAGAAGTAAACATTGACGTTGCAATACCAATCATCAGAGTAATTGCGAAACCTTTAACCGCGCCCGTACCCACAGCAAATAAAATTAATGCCGTCATAAAGGTGGTAATGTTTGCATCAGCAATGGTTGAAAATGCATTGGCGTAACCTTCATGAATCGCTTGTTGAACACTGCGTCCAGCAAGTAACTCTTCACGGATACGTTCGTAAATCAGCACGTTACCATCTACTGCCATACCAACGGTCAATACCATACCGGCAATACCAGGCAGGGTTAATACGGCACCTGGGATCATTGACATCACGCCAACAACCATCACTAAGTTAGCGGTAAGTGCTAAGTTTGCGATAACACCAAATGCACGGTAATAGATAAGCATAAAGACTAAAACAACTGCCAAGCCCCAAATCATTGCTTGGATACCATTTTCAACATTTTGTGCACCAAGGCTTGGACCAATAGTACGTTCTTCTACAATCGTCACTGGCGCAATAAGCGCACCTGCACGAAGTAATAACGCTAAGCTTTGTGCTTCAGAATGATCAAGACCGTTAATAACGAAATTTCGGCCTAGACGAGCTTGAATGGTAGCAACTGAAATAACTTCTTCAATTTTAGTCATTTTCACTGAGCCATCAGGATTGCGAATACCGCTATCCTTATACTCAATAAATAAAGTCGCCATTGGGTTACCAATGTTGTCTTTAGTGACGTTAGAGAAGATGTTGCCACCTTTAGCATCTAAGTTAATCGATACTTGTGGGCGACTATATTCATCAAAAGAAGGTTGGGCACCGGTAATATGATCACCAGTTAACATCACTTCTTTTTTCAGCACCGCAATGCCACCTGAACGACGAGGAAATACCTCTGAGGTCGCAGGTACGCGGCCATTTGCTGCTGCGCTTTGATCAGTGTTTTGATCAACCATGCGAAATTCAATTGATGCTGTAGCACCTAAAATTTCTTTTGCACGCGCAGTGTCTTGTACACCTGGCAGTTCAACAATAATACGTTCAGCGCCTTGACGCTGTACTACCGGCTCAGCAACACCCAGTTCGTTAACACGATTACGAATAGTCGTCATGTTTTGCTGTAGTGCTTCTTCCTTAATTTGACTAAGGTAGCTATCACTCATGGTGGCATACAGGGCAAAGTTTTCACCGCTGCTACCATCATTAAATACCATTTCATTATTATTGCGAGACTTTAAGAAGCGTTCTGCTTTGGCTAAGTTTTCAGCATCACGGAATTTAATCTCAAGGCCTTTTGCAGTTTTACGAACACCTGCGTAACGAATTTTCTCTTCACGCAATTGGCTTCTAAAATCAGCAATTTTGGCTTCTTCCATCTTACGAATAGCTTCGCCCATATCCACTTCCATTAAGAAGTGAACACCGCCGCGTAAATCCAAACCAAACTTCATTGGTGATCCACCAAGGGCTTCAAGCCACTCAGGTGTCGCCGGCGCTAGGTTTAATGCAACGGTATATTTATCACCTAATGAATCAGCAATGGCTTCTTTAGCAAGCAATTGCTGCTCAGAATTTTGAACACGGACAAGTAATTGCCCATCTTCGAGCTCAGAGCGCTTTACCGCAATGCCTTTACTTTCAAGTAATCCGTTTACTGTCGATAGAGTTGAAGTTGTCACTTCTGCACCACGAGTCGCTACGACTTGTACTGCATGATCCTCACCAAATAGGTTTGGAGTTGCGTAAAAAGCACCAATGGCGATGACTAGCATCACCATGATGTTCTTCCACATTGGGTATTTATTTAACACACCTGAGCCCTCTTGGCTTACAACGACTGGATAGAGCCTTTTGGCAATACCGCTGCAATATAGTCCTTTTTAATGGTGATCTGACTGGTTTCATTAATGCTTAATAAAACATAATCACTATCATCGCTGATTTTAGCAATCTTGCCTAAAATGCCACCGCTTGTAAGCACTTCATCACCTTTACTTAATGCAGACATTAAGTTTTTGTGCTCTTTTACACGCTTAGACTGCGGACGGAAGATCATGAAGTAGAAGATCAAGCCAAAAATAACTAGCATGAAAATCAGTTCCATGGTGCCGCCACCTTGAGGAGCGCCTGCTGCGTTTGCGTATGCATTTGAAATTAACATATTACTCTCTTCTTATTTTCTAAAAAAAATCAGTCAACTATAGTTCTGGTACTTCACGACCCAGTTTGGTGTAAAACTCTGTCACGAAGGCGTCTAATGTACCTGTCTGAATTGCGCCACGCAAACCTTCCATCAACATTTGATAGTAACGTAGGTTGTGAATGGTGTTTAAACGCGCACCTAAGATCTCATTGCAGCGATCTAAGTGATATAAATACGCGCGGGTGTAGTTTTTACAGGTATAACAATCACAATTTTCATCAAGGGTAGAAGTATCATCGCGATGACGAGCATTACGAATTTTAATCACGCCTTCAGAAGTAAATAAGTGACCATTACGTGCGTTACGGGTTGGCATAACACAATCAAACATATCCACACCACGACGGACGCCTTCAACTAAATCTTCTGGCTTACCAACGCCCATTAGGTAGCGAGGCTTATCTTCAGGGATCTGAGGACAAACATGCTCTAAAATACGGTGCATATCTTCTTTAGGCTCTCCAACAGCTAAACCACCTACGGCGTAGCCATCAAATCCGATTTCAGTTAAGCCCTTAATACTTTCATCACGCAAATCTTCGTACACACCGCCTTGGATAATACCGAATAACGAGTTCGGATTTTCTAAACGGTTAAATTCGTCACGTGAACGCTGTGCCCAACGTAATGACATTTGCATCGACTTACGCGCTTCATCATGTGTTGCAGGATATGGCGTACATTCGTCAAAAATCATCACCACATCGCTGCCTAATGAGTCTTGAATTTGCATCGACTTTTCAGGGTCTAAGAAAATCTTCTCACCATTGATAGGCGAACGGAAATGCACCCCTTCTTCAGTGATTTTACGAATATCACCCAAGCTAAATACCTGGAACCCGCCAGAGTCAGTCAAAATTGGACGCTGCCAATTCATAAAATCATGAAGATCGCCATGCTTACGCATGATTTCTTCACCTGGGCGAAGCCATAAATGGAAGGTGTTACCTAACAGAATATCAGCGCCTGTGGCTCTAACTTCTTCAGGCGTCATCCCTTTCACAGTACCGTAAGTACCTACTGGCATAAATGCTGGAGTTTCAACGGTGCCGCGCTCAAAAATCAGACGACCACGACGTGCGCGACCATCAGTTGTATCTAATTCAAATTTCATAAATCACCTTGCCAGATAAACAGTCTGACTCGCTGTTGTTTCATTAAGACATGAGGGCAAATGTTGCAACTTCAAGTGAGGCTACAAAATAAACCCAAAAAAATACCCACCTCTGTGGGCGGGTATTTTAGATCAAAATCAATCGTTACGGGGCTTTTTTCGTTAAAAACATGGCATCGCCATAGCTAAAAAAGCGGTATTTGTGCTCAATCGCATGCTGATAAGCCTTCATCACATTTTCATAACCCGAAAATGCGCTGATTAACATAATCAAGGTTGACTCTGGTAAATGAAAATTAGTCACCATGGCATCAATAACTTTGAACTGATATCCTGGATAAATAAAAATATCGGTATCGCCTTTAAATTCCGTCAACGGGTCATCACCACAGGCTTTCGCAGCACTTTCTAATGAACGCACTGATGTAGTGCCTACAGCAACAACGCGTTTGCCCGCCGCTTTAGTTTGAGCAATTAAGTCGACAACCTCTTGGCTAACTTCAGCCCACTCAGAATGCATCACATGTTCATCGATGGTATCCACTCGCACTGGCTGAAAAGTACCCGCGCCTACATGCAAGGTTACAAAAGCGATATTAACGCCTTTGTTTTTTAGCGCCTCAAGCATGGCATCATCAAAGTGCAAACCTGCTGTAGGTGCTGCCACAGCGCCGGGGGTTTGGTTATAAACCGTTTGATAGCGCTCTTTATCAGCATCCTCATCGGGACGATCGATATACGGCGGCAAAGGCATATGACCAACTTCTTCAAGTACTTCTAAAATGGTTTTATCATCTTCAAGGGCTAACTCAAATAAAGCGTCATGACGGGCTAGCATTTTCATTTTGTAGCCTCCGTCAACAATAATCATAGAGTCAACTTTAGGAGACTTAGAGCAACGAACATGGGCAAGAATACGCTTATCATCAAGCATTCTCTCCACCAACATTTCCAATTTACCACCGCTTGCTTTTTGACCAAACAAACGTGCTGGAATAACACGGGTATTATTAAATACCATCAAGTCACCGCTATTCACTTTCGACAGGACATCGGTAAATTGCTTATCGGCCAACTCACCTGAATTGCCATCTAAGGTCAATAAACGCGAAGCATTTCGCTCAGCCATTGGATATCGAGCAATAAGCTCATCTGGTAATTCAAAAGAAAAGTCTGCTACGCGCATTTTCGATACTCTTTTATAGACAATAAAAACCGCGCTAGTCTAGGACTAGTAACTGCTAATATCAAGCAAAGGGTATGAAATAGTGATCGATTAATGCACGCCAGCGGCTAATGGCTAACGCCAACATTAAAATCAGTTGGGGATCTGGCTTAAGCGCGGCGTTTAAAAAACCACGAAGATAGGGTTATTTTGAATTCGCTGATTGTACATTTGCTAAATTATCATCAACTTCAGATACTGATGAAAACAAATTTTTATCGGCAGAATTACATAAACTGTCAGGTTTAAAAGAATGGCTTTCAATCTTGAGGTCTATGTCAACTTTTTTACGTTTTTTAGCAGACTGCTGCCTTAATACTGATTTTATCCAGTTTTTCATCATCCATGATCCCTACAGCCCAAATTTCAACAGGCATAAAATATCTTCCATAAGTACAAATTGTAAATAATAGCCATGACTTTTAAAGAGAAATCTATATGATGAATCTTACAGTCAGTTGTTACTATATTTCCAATTTTGTTGTTTAGTATCATACTGTAAATTTTCAAAAATAAAAGTACAAAATATGAACTTTCTAGCGCACCTACATTTAGCTGATATTAGCGACAGCCACTTAGCAGCCAATCTTGCTGGAGACTTTGCCAAGGGCGATATAAAACACTTCCCAAAGCATTTGCAACAAGGTTTATGGCTACATCGACAAATCGATCAAATTACTGACAGCCATGAATTAATCACTGATTTAATCAAATTATTTCCAAAAAGTTCACGCCGTGTGGCGCCAATTTTAATTGATTTAGTGTTTGATCATTACCTTGCTTTCTACTGGGATGAGTATCATCAGCAATCGTTATCTGAGTTTACTCAAAAGGCATACCATAGCCTGCAACATACCGCCGAACTGCCGGAAAAGCTGCAATTGATCATCCCAAAAGTCATCGAACAAGATTGGTTAATGAGCTACCAAACAAGAGCTGGGCTAAACAAAGCAATTGAAGGTGTGAGTCAACGTATTTCAAAACCTGAGCTTTTTAAGACGGCCATCAGCGACGTTGACAAGTTATATGTTGAAATTGAGATTGCTTTTCGTACTTTCTATCCACAGTTAATGGCCTATAGCCGTATCTATAGCCGTAAGACACCTGAACAATACCTGCCATAACTGATTTGCCGCAATCAAATAGCCGATTAATTGAGGCTATTTTACTTTAGCGGTTGATATCCATTACTGCAGCGCCGTTTATTTGCTAAAATAGTCACCTATTTTTGTAAACCGATGCGACTAAATGCAAATTTTTGACTACCAACCACCTAGTATTCCATGGCTTGATATCCGTTATAAAGACCGAGATATCATTGTTATTAATAAACCTGCCGGCTTATTAGCAAATCCTGGCAAAGCTGCCAATACCCATGATTGTGCTATTACTCGTTTACAAAAACTCTACCCTGAAGCCATTTTGGTACATCGCTTAGACTGCGACACCTCTGGCATCATGGTATTTGCCCGCAATAAAAAAGCCGAGTCTCATCTTAAAACTCAGTTTCAAGATAGAAAAACCAAGAAAGTTTATATCGCTGAAGTAGATGGTGTTATGGGCGCTGACAGTGGCACGATTGATTTATCGTTAGCTGGCGACAAAGAAAACCCACCATTTCAAGTGGTATCAGATCAAGGTAAATCAGCGATTACTCACTATGAAGTCATCGAGCGTTTTGCAAATCATACCTTGGTTAAGTTGATGCCAGAAACAGGTCGTACTCATCAGTTACGTGTTCATATGCTAGCACTTAACCATGTGATACTTGGTGATAACTTTTACGGTGATGACATTACAGCTAAAGCCAAAAAGCGCCTTAGCTTGCATGCGCAAATGCTGACAATTATTCACCCGTACACTCAAAAGCAACGCACTTTTTTTAGCAAACACCCTTTTTGCTAAAAACAATTTAACTGGCGCTAAAATAAGTATGCAGATACAAAAAAACCGACAAGTTGTCGGTTTTTTATTATCTCACATTAGAGGTTGAAGCTTTTTAAGCTTAACCCTTAACCGTTTGCTTTATTCTCAGCCGCTTCACAAGCTGCAGCGGTGAATACCACATCCGTTGAGCTATTTAGCGCAGTTTCCGCAGAATCTTGAATAACGCCAATAATAAAGCCTACAGCAACAACTTGCATCGCCACATCATTAGAGATCCCAAACAAGCTACACGCAAGCGGAATAAGCAGTAATGAGCCACCAGCAACGCCTGAAGCGCCACATGCCGATACTGCAGCAACCACACTTAATAACACTGCTGTTAAGAAGTCAACTTGAATACCTAAGGTATGAGCAGCTGCAAGAGTCAGTACGGTAATAGTAATTGCCGCGCCGCCCATATTAATGGTTGCGCCTAATGGGATTGACACTGAGTAAGTATCTTTATGCAGCTTTAACTCTTCACATAAAGCCATATTCACTGGAATGTTGGCAGCACTTGAACGGGTGAAAAACGCCGTTACGCCACTTTCACGTAAACACTTAAACACTAATGGATAAGGGTTACGTTTGATTTTTACGTAAACCATAATCGGGTTAACCACTAAAGCAATAAAGGCCATAGCGCCTACCAATACTGCAAGTAATTGCGCATAGCCTGCTAATGCATCAAAGCCTGTTGCCGCAATGGTGCCCGACACTAAGCCAAAGATACCAATAGGCGCAAAGCGGATCACAAAGCGTACGATTGCGGTTACGCCATCGCTTAAGTCTGAAATAACTTTCTTTGTCGACTCATTGGCGTGGTGTAAAGCAATACCTAAACCAATACTCCAGGCTAAAATACCAATATAGTTACCGGTAAGCAGTGCATTCACTGGATTATCAACAATTTTAAATAACAAGGTATTTAACACTTCTGCGATACCTTGAGGAGGATTAGTCCCCTCAACGCCGCCAACAAGTACTAATGTTGTCGGAAAGGCAAAACTAAACAGTACTGCAGTTAACGCGGCAGCAAATGTGCCCGCTAAATACAAACCAATAATAGGACGCATATTGGTATGGGCATTTTTCTTTTGATTTGCAATTGATGATGCCACCAGTACAAACACTAAGATCGGTGCGACTGCTTTTAATGCTCCAACAAATAAATCACCAAGGAAGGAAACCTGCCCTGCTGCTGAAGTTGAAAATGTGGCGAGAAGAACACCCAGTACAATACCGGCGAGAATTTGTAACACTAAACTGCCATTAGCTAATCGCGCTAACAGTGATGGATTTTGATTCATTGCTTGACCTATATTTTTATATTTATGGCTTTTATTAAGCTCTAATATTTGTGACTTTTTAAAAATCGAATAACGGGATTTTAATAAGCTCTGATAGGTATATATCGGATGGGATGGCTAAAGTCTAGTTTCGCTGCAAAATGATGCACTAATATTACCGTACGTTCCCAAACAAACCACATTTAGCCAACATGTGATGAAATTTAGCGCGTTTCATTATTGGCAAATTATTGTATTAGATGAAAATTGTTATTTTACCCCTCGGAGAATAGCATCAATTAATTCATGGGCATCAAATTTTGTTAACGCTTCATCGGCGCCAACTTGTTTAGCCTGGCTGACACTAATTTCACTGGATAAAGAGGTATGTAAAATAATATAGGCATTGGCAAGTTGCGGGTTATTTTTGACTTCAAATGCAAGCTCATAACCATCAAGTCCTGGCATTTCAATATCACTCACTAACAAATCTATAGGTTTTTGGTTATCTGCAGCCCGCTGCATGATCTGTAGTGCATCATGGCCATCTGCGGTGACAGAATAAGGGATATTGATAGAATCGAGTGCATCTGAAAGTTGCTTTCGAGCGACTTTAGAATCATCCACTAATAAGATATTCAGTGGCTTTAATTTCTCTCGTTGAATATCTGTCAAAATAGCTCGATTAGCGTCGGGATCATAGGGGAATAATTTTGCCATTAATAACTCGACATCCAACAATTGCACTAATTTGCCATCAAGGCGAGCAACCCCAGTAAGAAAAACCTGATGGCCTAAGTTCGCTGCCGGCGCCTCAATATCTCGCCAGTTACACTCAATTATTTTGTCAATTCCTCTAACCAAAAAGCCTATCACCATTCGCTGGCAATCAGTGATGATAATATTGCATTTATCATAGTCGCTTGGATCTATCGGCTTAAAACCAATCGATGCAGCCATATCAATCACCGCAATGGTTTTACTGCGTATGGTTGCTGCACCTAATATTGACGGATGGGATTTCGGAATAACCGACAAACGCGTGTACGGGACAATTTCGCGAACTTTTAAGGTGCCCAAAGCAAACTGCTGAGTATGGGAAAGGTGAAACAGTAACAATCCTTGTGACTGGCTTGCTTTACTTTTCATAATATTGCCGATTAAAACTGATTATTTAAAGTTAACCACAGCCTTTTCGTCATATCAAATTCAAATCTGAATTTCGGGGGTTAAGTCGCTAATTTGCTTTATCAATTAGAAAACTACAGCTGGGACTCTATTGGCAACAATGCTAAAAAATCAGCTAAAAACTTACGCCAAAAGCCAGCACCGGGCTCTGCATAAATAATTTTATGATGCTGATGGTCAAGCCACACCAGCTCGCCATTTTTTAACACCACTTCATAAGCTTTATCATTTGCTGACAGCGCAAGCCCTGCAAGGATCTTTTTAGCCAGCATCTCATTATCAATAATTAAGCCCATTTCGGTGTTGATCAGTGCTGAGCGGGGATCAAAATTAAACGAACCAACAAAGAGTGTTTGCTCATCAATAATAAAGGTTTTGGCATGTAAACTCGTGCGACTGCTACCTTTCCAACTGGTTTTTTTAGATTTTTGGCCCTTGGCATTGCCTTTTACTTCATAAATCTTAACCCCGCCTTCAATGAGTTTTTGGCGGTACTGCTGATACCCTGCATGAACCGCTAATACATCCGTTGCAGCTAAACTGTTAGTCACTATGGTGACCTCTTTACCCCGTTTTACTTCATTGATTAATGCATGGGTTGCCGCATCGCCTGGGACAAAGTAAGGCGAGACAATCAGTAATTGATGCTGCGCTTGCTCAAAAAAATAACTTAAGTCATCTAATAAAATGCTGTCATTAGGGTTTCTTTCAAGTTTATTTGGCGGATCATACACCACTTGGGCTTCGCCCCAATACCACTGTAACCCTTGATTTTGCAGGCGATCTAATAAGGTATTTTTTTCTAAACGAGTAACATATTCATCGGTCATTAAGCTCTTCTCAAGAATGCTTGCTCTGGCATCCAGTTTCGCTAGCACGTTATCTTGCTCAGGATTTGTATTATTGCCTTGATATGGCTCAGCGGCCTTTACCAATTGCTCAATGCTATTAACTTGGGCCGAGTTCCAATAAGTATCAAATTGGGTTGATACCTTATCAACAGCGTCGCCAATGGCCAGTAAATCAAAATCACCAAAATCGACATTCTCATCTGCTGAAAAGTATTCAGCGCCAATATTTCTCCCCCCAACCACTGTCACTAAATTATCAATGGTCAGTGATTTGTTATGCATACGATGATTGAGGCGGCTAAAGTTCCATAAAAATGCCAGTCCACGATACTGACGTTCATAGGATGGATTAAACAAACGCACTGAAATATTAGGGTGAGTTGCAATGGCCATTAAGCCATCGTCGCCATTTGCTGTGGTTAAATCATCCAGCAACACCCTAACTCGCACCCCGCGCTGAGCGGCTTTATAGAGAAATAAACTGAGGATTTTCCCGGTTTCATCATTGCGATAAATGTAGTATTGCAAGTCGATGCTTTCAGTGGCTGCTTCAATCATGGCTAAACGAGCAATAAAAGCATCAATGCCATCACTAAGGGGGTTAACTCCCGTTAAACTTAACTCTGCTTGAGTATCATCATTGCTTTGGCTGCTAGTTTGAGAGTACTGAAGTGAAGAGTACTGAGGTGAGGACTGCTGCAGTTGAGATTGAATGTATTGTGCTAAAGGAGAGTCAGTGACAGGCGCGAGTTTATACTGCTGAGAAAGAGGCTTGAATTCAGCGCGATTGGCGCAGCCAATGAGAGTTAAACACAATACACAACAAACGAATATGACAGAATTGTTTTTGGGCATTGATGGCTTCCTTTCAATTTGACTCAGGTTTTACTGGGGCTCTATTATCAGGCAGCCTTTTACACTATGGTTTAAGCGTATTGCTAACATGACCGCTATCATAAGCCGTCACAGATGCGCTGTATAACTATGGTTTAATCTTGCAGCGCATACAAGACATCAAATACAAATTGATCCCAACCTTCAGCGCTAAAAGCAATGTCTCTTACACTGCGCACTTGACTCACAGCATGGACTGGCGCTGCGCCATTATCCATTAAGTAATACGCCATCATGATGCCCGTGCGGTCTTTACCGGAGCGGCAATGGATAAGTACCGCAATATTTTGCGCTTCACACTCTCTGATAAAGGCCAACGCTGTTGGCATTTGCGCAACGCAAATAGCCTCATCACCCTCTTGCGGTGGGATATTATTTGAAAAAGGAGTGCAGCAATATTTTAGCCCTAACGCTTCTATGGCGGCAGCTGCGACCTCCTCACCATCATTGACCGATAAAATAGCGCCAATACCTGCCGCTTTTAATTCCGCTAAATCCCAAGGGTGTTTATTAGGGCCACTGCGACCTGCAATGACCCCCTCTACTAACCAAAATAACTGCTTCATAAAAACGTTAATACTCTTGTTAACTATGAAATGGGGCGTTCTCTCGGGACTAAGGCTGAATTAGTCTTGTTCAGGTTTTTTAATATGAGCCCAAAAATCGACATTGACTTCGGCTTTCTTTTTACGCTTTTTCTTACCTGTGCCTTCAGGTTTTGCCATTGGCTTATCAAGCTCTAACAAGTCATCAGGCATTTGCTCATCGGCTTCAAAGCCAGCAACTTGCTCACGCTCTAAACGCAGGGCATTTTTTTTCTCAATCACTTTAAAATGATGGTAATCCGCATGGGCTAATAATGATATCGCTAAACCAACTTCACCGGCACGACCACTTCTGCCAATACGATGCATGTAATCAGCAGGACTTCTTGGTAAATCGAAATTGATAACCACTGGGAGCTTATCAATGTCTAAACCACGTGCGGCGATATCGGTGGCAATTAATACCTCAATCTCACCTGACTTAAATCCATCTAGCACACGATTACGGGCGCCTTGGGCTTTGTCGCCATGGAAAACTTCAGCGCTAATACCCCGTTTTGATAGTTTTTCAGCCAAGTGCTTACAGCTATTTTTAGCATTAACGAAAATCAATGCTTGGCGCCATTTATGCTCTTTGATCAAATGGGCTAATAATGCGGTTTTACTTTCACGGTTTACGGTAAAAGCCCGTTGCACTAAGGTGCTTTCTTCGGCGCTTTGCAACTGAATGTCTACTGGCTCAACCAGTAAACTCGCCGTAAGGGTGCGAACTTCCTCTGGGAAAGTTGCTGAAAACAACAGTTTTTGCTTTTTCTCAGGCATTAATTTTAATATTGAAGCCAGCTCGTCAGTAAAACCAAGGCTTAACATACGATCGGCTTCATCAAGCACTAAGGTTTTTACCTTATCAAGCTTAATGGCGTTACTTGAGATTAAATCTAATAATCGCCCAGGAGTTGCCACAAGTACATCTGCGCCGCCGCGAAGGGCCAGCATTTGAGTATTCACTGACACGCCGCCAAACACGGCAACGGTTTTAATGGCGCCATTAAAATGCACCGCATAGGATTTAACGCTATCGGCGACTTGCTTTGCAAGCTCGCGGGTCGGCACTAAAATCAACGCTGAAACAAAGTTACCTTTATTTTTTGACGCCCCAGCAGACTGACTTAACTGCTGCAAAATCGGTAAAGCGAATGCTGCGGTTTTACCAGAGCCAGTATTAGCACCAGCCAGTAAATCTTTACCCGCTAATACGTGAGGAATGGCCTGCGCTTGGATCGGCGTTGGAGTGAGGTACTCAAGTTCAGTTAACCGCGCTAATAATGGCGAGATTAAGCCCATTTCGGTGAAACTAACGGTATTAGTTTCAGATTGCGTCGCTAAAAGGGTGTCAGCATTTAGGCTCGTTTGGGTATCATCTTTGCGATCAGTAGCAGAGGTCATTAATTTCAAGTGCTCAAAATAAGGTATAGCCAGCTATTTTAGCGTATTTATGCCGCTTAAGTTAGCGAAATAGATCAAGCAATGATGAATTACTGCTCATAGATGATGAAACAAGCCGCATTCGATTAATCAGCTGATTCTAATGACAACAAAGCTTGTTTCATTTTAAGGCCATAGGCATAACCGGTTAAGGTACCATTTTTACCAATCACTCGATGACACGGCACGATTATCGCTATGGGATTAGCACCATTGGCAGCGCCCACCGCCCTAACTGCTTTAGGTCGATTAATTTTATTGGCGATATAGCCATAACTGCATACCTGCCCAAACGGCAGCTCTCGCAGCGCTTGCCAAACCTCATGCTGAAACACAGTACCAGTGGCTGCAAGCGTGACGTCAAATTCACTGCGCTTACCGGCAAAATATTCATTAAGTTCTGTGATGGCTTGCTGCACATGTTTTTGAGCTTGCTCAATTGAGTCAGCACTTGCATCGATAATATCGCCACTATCGACAGCGTCAGCCTCACTGACCACTTGCAAATGGGTAAGGCCTAATTCTGAGGCTCGCAGCTTCAAGTAACCCACAGGGCTTAGCTCAATTTGCAGGTAAATCGGCGGTTGATTATTAACTTTCATTACTATTCCATAATTGAAAAGTGACATAGCTGCCCCATGGGCTGACATCCTTGGCAATCTTGTCGCAAAATTGTCGATAGGCTTTACCGGTAAGCGCTTCTGTCTGCCCATCAACCTTCCCATGCTGGCAGCGCAGAACTTTCAAGCGGTTTTTTATCACTAAATCGCCACTTAAAAAGATATCCGGATCGCCTTGACCGCGCATTTTGGCATAGGCAATAGTCCATGGGCCAATACCTTTAACGCTGAGCCAATCATCAGGGCTTGCGTCTGGGTGCTCAGCGACAAACTGACCTAACAAATTAAGCGCGGCTTTGCGTGATGCTGGCATGTTAAATTCAGTTAAACTTGCCGCTGCTATCGCTTGCGGGGTTGGAAATAAGATAAGCTCACGATCTGAAATTACGAGCTTTTTACCATAACTCCTCACCAAGATATTCAGTAGCTTACTTGCCTGTACCACACTCACTTGCTGACCTAATACTGCCCGGCATCCGGCTTCAAACACCGAGGCTGTGGCAGGGATCCGTAAACCCTCTGTAGGGGTTAACCCCATGTCGACAAGTGACTTAAATGATTGATGGATAACCGCCATATCCGCATCTAAATCCAATAACTTACGCACAAACAGCACCACATGATGTAAATAGTCTAAGTCGTCAGCACGTTCAAATTTCACCGTAAGTGACAATTGGTGTTTATCTTTTAGCGGTAATACATCAATGGTGCCGCTAACCTGCCGATGATTAACATTTAAACAAAAACTGCGGCCATAAGCCTTTGATGCCTCATCAAGCCACTCCATGTTTTCAACGCTTCTTAACTGGTAAAACGACCACAGTTTCGACCAATTAAACGGCGGGCGGTAATCTAATAACAGGCTAATACCGTCAGCTTTGGTAGCAACATTTGCCTTGGCGCTATCATGCCTTAATTGGGATGGGGTCAATTGCAACTGCTCCTTAAAAACTTCATTAAAGCGTCTGATACTATTAAAACCTGCAGCTAATGCCACGTCCGTTATTGGCAAGCTGGTTTGATGTAACAGCTGTTTAGCAAACATCAGTTGTCGATAAATAGCATATTTTTTTGGCGAGGTGCCTAGCTGCTTATTAAAGAGTTGGCTTAAATAGCGGCTACTAATACCCAGCCGTTGTGATAATGATGCAAGTGTTTGACCCTGTTCGCCACTTAAACAACCGCCATCAATCAGAGCTATCGCTCGCTGCAAACTGGTTTGAGTGCCCTTCCATGCATTGGATTGTGGCGCACTATCAGGGCGGCAACGTAAACAAGGCCTAAGCCCCGCCTGAGCAGCTTTAATCGCAGAGTCAAAGTAACGCACGTTTTGCTCTTTAGGTGCCGTCGCAGGGCAAATTGAGCGGCAATAAATCCCTGTGGTTAAAACCCCAGTAAAAAAATGCCCATCAAAACGCGCATCACGGCTTAGCCTTGCTTGACGGCAAACATTAGCAGCTAAACTGCACGCCTGACTGCTGGCTATAGGTGCTAAAGACTTCTCGCTGTTTAGCACTGCTTTAGGAGACATGTTATCGTTACCCGTTTATGTAAGCTGGTTAATAGCAGCTTGAAGATTATTAGCGTCACTTTAGCGAATAATGACGCTAGTCACTAGCGGAAAACGGAACTCAACCACTGACCCCATTTAATGCTAGCCTACAAGTATCGAAACAATCTAACTAACACTTAGCTAACAAGTCAGCACCAAGTTAAGGTATCCTCTGTATATATTGCTGTTCCCGTTTCAAATATTGAGAAATAGATGTTTAAATTCTTTGAATCCCTTACCAACCCATTACCTTCAGAAGAACCCAGCCAAGCCCCAAAAGGCGTTTATGCCTTTTGCCGTCATTACACCCGCGGTTTTGAAAAACACTTAATCATCATGTCAATTTTGACAGCGACTTTGGCGATTTTAGAAGTGTCATTATTTGGCTTTATGGGCAAATTAGTTGACTGGTTAGTCACTAAAAACCCACAGACCTTAATGCAAGATGAAGGTAGCACCTTAATATTGATGTCTGTGGTAGTACTGGTGATTATTCCGTTATTAGTGGCTTTGCATGCGGCTATCGTGCATCAAACCTTGCTGGGTAATTACCCTATGGCCATCAGGTGGCAAGCACATCGATACTTACTAAAACAAAGCGTTTCATTTTATCAGGATGACTTTGCCGGCCGCATTGCCACTAAAGTAATGCAAACCTCATTAGCAGTGCGTGAAACCGTCATGAAACTGTTAGATGTATTGATGTATATCATCATCTATTTCACTTCAATGCTGGTGATGATCGCCAGTGCTGACGTGCGCTTAATGCTGCCAATGCTGGTGTGGCTATTTGCGTATATTGCTATTCAGTGGAAGTTAGTGCCAAAGCTAAAAGCCATTTCAGCCAAGCAAGCAGATGCCCGCTCGACCATGACTGGCAGGATCGTTGATAGTTATACCAATATTTCCACCGTGAAGCTGTTTTCTCATACCAAGCAAGAGGCTGAATACGCCCAAGACAGCATGATGGGCTTTCTTAAAACCGTCTACGGCCAAATGCGCCTTGTGACCATCATTAACGTTTTAGTGCAGATCATAAATTACCTTTTAGCATTTACCATTGCGGCGGTTTCAATTTGGCTTTGGGCAGATAATGCGATTACTGTGGGTGCGATTGCTATTGCTGTTAGCTTAGCACTGCGTTTAAACGGCATGTCTCAATGGATCATGTGGGAAATAAGCTCACTGTTTGAAAATATCGGTACTGTCACTGATGGGATGAATACCTTATCAAAACCCATTGAAATTGAAGATAAACCTGGCGCTAAAGATATTGTTGTTAGCAAAGGTAAAATTGACTTTAACGATGTTAGTTTTCATTACGGCGAAAAATCAGGGGTGATTAGCAATCTGAATTTAAACATTAAAGCCGGTGAAAAGGTCGGTTTAGTAGGTCGTTCTGGCGCTGGTAAATCAACGCTCGTTAACTTGCTAATGCGCTTTCACGATGTTGAAAAAGGTCAAGTGAGTATTGACGATCAACCGATTACCGATGTTACCCAAGATTCGCTGCGGGCTAAAATCGGCATGGTAACTCAAGATACCTCACTACTGCATCGCTCAATTCGAGAAAACATCCTCTATGGCGATCCTAATGCTTCGGAGCAACAGCTTCAAGCAGCCATTGCGCAGGCTCAAGCAGCCGAGTTTATTGATGATTTATCAGATCCCTTTGGTAATACAGGCTTAGATGCACAAGTGGGTGAACGTGGGGTAAAACTCTCTGGCGGTCAACGCCAACGTATTGCAATTGCCCGAGTATTATTGAAAAATGCCCCGATTTTACTACTAGATGAAGCCACTTCAGCATTAGATTCCGAAGTTGAGGCGGCAATTCAGGAAAGTTTATATGAATTAATGGAAGGTAAAACCGTGATTGCCATTGCTCACCGACTATCAACCATCGCGGCTATGGACAGACTAATTGTCATTGATAAAGGCCAGATCGTTGAGCAAGGAACTCACCAAGAGTTGATCAAGTCTGAGGGTATTTATGCCCAACTTTGGTCCCATCAAACTGGCGGCTTTTTAGGCGTTGATTAACATTCCACAATAAATAACACACTTTTATGACGCTCACTTTTGACTTCTATCGAAACTGGGCGTTTTTTATGTCATTAAGCGGCAAGAGTTACTTTATCTGCAGCGGTTAAGCTAAGAAAACACAAGAAATATTAAATAAATTTATAACTGATGAATGAGTGTTCATTGAGAGTAAAATATTATGACTTGAAGAGGATAAATCGAAGAAAATGGTGGTCGATACTGGGC
>NZ_MCTY01000168.1:0-333 GCF_002873635.1 Shewanella sp. 10N.286.52.B9 | reverse complement strand
CTTCAAAATAATGGGTGGCTATGTATTACCCCGAAATAAGGCCATGCCGATAACAGCCCAAATCATAGATTCCATAGGTAATTTTCGCTTACGAAGCGTGGCTACACCATTGGATTGTAGACTATGTTGAATAAGCTCTGGGCAGAGAAGTTCACCAAGACTGTCGAACTCGGTAAGTCGGTTGATAGAGGTACGCGCTAAAGCTTCAGAAAGTTCCATGAAAAAATCCAGTACAAACAAGAGTCTGTACTGGATTTTGAAGCCTTTTAAAAATCGGTCAACCGATCATATTGGCCTTAACTGATCGGCATTACACACTATGTGGCCTTTTTA
>NZ_MCTY01000167.1:0-33846 GCF_002873635.1 Shewanella sp. 10N.286.52.B9 | reverse complement strand
ATTTAATTGTGTTTATTGTAATATCTTAAAAGTATGAATTAAGCACACTGCAAGTATGAATGATTAATAACAAACTCATTCTTAAATTCATATTTTGTAAATTAACTTTATTGCTATCATCAATGTATTGATTTCATATACACCTGTTTTGGCAAAGCGTGTTTGGGCAATCTATAGGGACATTGATATGAGTGTTAACGGAAAAGGGCTTTATGCAGTGAAAAATACTGTGGCATTCTTCGTATTACATTGTTGTTTCGGACTTGCAGTTAGTCATGCCAACGAATCACTCACTTTGGCACTCTCAGGTGTTATCGAAGATAAATGTGAAATCACTATTCCAAGTAGTTCGCCTTTTGATTTTAGCCAACAGCTAATACACAGTACAACGCTGTCTATTGATTGTAACCAAACGATGTTGGTCGCACTTCGCTCTGAGTACGGTGGGCTTAAATTAAATCAAACTCAGGATGATAATAGAATTATCGCAGCCTATGATATTGATTTAAAAATTGAATCGATTCAATTTAATATGAGTGCGAATAGTTTTGATATTCAACAAGAGCAACGATTTAATGCTGGCGAAAAAATTCCATTTGCGACGTCGGGTAGTTTAGAGATTAGCCTTCCTGAAGCATTGGTATATGCCGGGAAATACACCGATATTCTGCATGTTGAGGTTTATCCTAATTTTACCATGCAGGGTATTTAATGAAGTTTTCTCCAGATGGAGAAAGTTGCCGACCGATAGGCAAATATCGGTCGGCATAGTAAAAAACCAATCTGAAATTTTAAAAGGAGTTTTACAATGAGAAAGATTACTTTAATTGCGGCATCTTTAACAGCACTATTCGCCAGTACAGCTAACGCTGGTGACGTTCAATTAGTTGGTTTTGTTCCTGCGGTATGTGAGGTGACAGGTCTAAATACTCAATTAAATGATTTTGGTAACTTACAAGGCGCTAATACCGCTTCTGATATTGATTTTGATGTTGAATGTAATGATGTCGATGGTGCAAACATTGAAATGATTAGTGCTGAAGGTGGCCTAGAATCAGATGATGCTGAAGATCAATCTATGCCTTATACGGCTACTTTAGCCATAGTTGGTTATGCTTCTGACCTAGTGCTTAATGCGCCTGGTGGTATGGGCACTAATGGTGCAAATGTTAATCAAGATTATTCTGCAGGAGGCTTGCTAGGTGGCGCATCAGCAACATTGTCATTTAGCACACCGGGTGGTGCAAGCTGGTCTGGTGGTTATTCTGATACGTTAACCGTTCAAATTAATGCGGCTAATTAATTTAGCGTAGTCAGCACAAACATGAGGGACATAACTCCCTCATGTTTAATTATATTAATATGGAGTGTTTTATGATTAAAAATATGACTACATCATGTCTAGTGGCAATGGTCAGTCTTATAACCGTTTTTAGTTTACCGAATGCTTTTGCTTATAAAGTGCAGCCCATGGTGGCTGAAATGTCACCTGTAGGTAAAAAAGCACAGTTAAATCTGCGTATAGAAAATAATGACAGTGAATCACTCACTGTTGAGATGATACCACTGCAGTTGGTTATTAATAACTCTGGTAAAATTGAATATATTCCAGCTGAAGATGATTTATTAATTATTCCTGTGACGGCTATTTTAAAACCTGGCCATTCTCAAGCTGTTATGGTGCGCTATTTAGGTGAACCTGATATCGCTGAGTCAAAAGCTTATAGCGTCGGTTTTCGTCAAATACCGATTTCCATGGAGGGAGATAATATTTCACAAGTGAAAATGGGGGTTAATTTTAATACCCTAATCAACGTAGTGCCGACCAATACGAAAGCAAATTTGCTAGTTAAAGAATTAAAATTAATAGATGGAGAGTGGAAAATAACGATTAACAACTCCGGTAACCGCTATGTACGTTTAAGTGAAACTCAATGGCAAGTTAGTGATGGTGCAAACTCACTGCAGTTAAATAAAGAGCAACTTTCTGAGTTACTGAATGGCAATTTATTTTTACCCAACTCTTCTCGAACGTTAACGATGAAGCCTATTGAATCATTCAGTATGGATAAAATTGAGATTAAAATTGAAATTATGAAATAGTGAGTTAGACTTTTTATCAGGCACCTGCTGTGTCAAATTTGTAGTTTCTTTTAGATAACGAACCTTTGAGATAAAAAGGAGGCTTATGTACATCAACTCGATAAACTTACAAACAGTGCTTGGATGGTGCGGTATTTCTTTAATGTCTCTGTTCTTAGGAAAACCAGTGTATGGAATAGAGATCTCACCTATGGTTACCGCACTCTCTATTGATAGTCGTCCTAATTATCAGCAATTTTTAATTACAAATAATTCTAATTTAACTTTACCTGTAGAAATTGATGTTAATGAAATTGAGTTTAACCCCCTAGCAAGTGGTGCGAGCTATAAGGTTATATCAGAAACTTCCACCGATTTATTAGTATTTCCTCCAGCAACCGTTTTAGCTCCAGGTGCCGTTCACTCCGTTCGTGTTCAATGGCTGGGGCAAGATACCTTAGCCAATTCCCAAAGTTATTTTATTCGTTTTAGCCAGCCTCAATTAGTCGATGATAGTGCAAGTAAAAGTGGGGTTAAAATATTTGTACATTTTAATGCGGCAGTTCACGTATCGTCCAGCAAGCAGCAACCTCAGTTGGTGATTAATACATCCTCTATTCAACATCAGATTATTAATATAGATACTGATTATTCATTACAAAAGAAACAACAAAATACCTCGTCATTGTTAAAGTTTACGGTTGATAATATAGGTAATAAATACGCTACGCTTAATGATTATTATTTGAATATAACAGAAGCCGACGGTAATACATTTACTATCGAAGAGGAGGCGCTTGTAACAGATCAAATTAACACCTTTTTTCCTCCACATTCAAAACGTGAGGTGTCCATTAATCTTGGTCGCGTATTGTCTGAAGGATTTAGTTTAACCATTACCCCTGTGGCGCGTTAACTTGTATGAGCAAATTAATTCAACGATTGCTCCTAATGTGCTTATTACTCTCTTTTTCACTCATGGCTGAGGACGTAATATTAAACACCACTGGACGGGATATTAATCTACAAAGTTTATTTCGATTACAAGACAGTCTAATTGGTGATGTTGAATTAACGATAACAGCAGATCAAAAAATTGAACTGCCAGCCACATCAACTTTGGCGTTGTTGGCTGACACCCTTGTACCGGAAACGCTTGAGCTATTATCGACATTTCAGCATGATGATGTATTAAACCAAGCTGATTTTTCAAAGGCTGGGCTTAGTTTGACTTTTGACATGTCAACTTTTGAACTAATAATGCAAGCACCTATTGAGGCGCTTAAAATTAGCGGCCTATCGTTTGCTCCCAGCAAAAATACCCGTCGATATATAGAAGCGTCATCATTGAATGGTTATGTAAATCTCCACTTGTCTGCTACCAATACTTCGAATATTAGTGATGATAGCCAAAATTTTCTCGATTATAACCACCTTCTTGAAACTGGGCTTAATTACCGAAATGCCGTTTTGGAGTATGAGGCGGTTTACAATCATTTAGATGGTCAATCTGGAGAGTACTCTCGCCAAGGTACGCGTCTTAATATTGACTTTCCTAGCCAGGGTACTCGTATGGTTTTGGGGGATTTTTATAGTCGCCCCAGTGGTTTTCAGTCTGGTATTGATTTTCTTGGGTTAGGGATTTCTCGTGACTTTTCACTTATTCCAACCAGAAATGTTAGGCCAACGGCTGCACGTCAATTCACTTTAGAACGAACTTCTGAAGTTGATGTTTTAATCGATGGGGTGGTAGTAAAAAGGCTCAGCCTTGGTGCGGGTTCTTATAATCTTGAGGATATTCCTTTAGCCGAAGGCGTTAGTGATGTTGAGTTATTGATAACCGATCGTAATGGACGTCAAGAACGAATAAATTTTAGTATTGCCACGGGTATGGATCTGCTAAAACCTGGAGAATTTGAATATGCATTTAGTTCAGGAGTGACGAGTGATTTAGTTGAAGACAAGCTTAAATACGACCGCGATGCATTTGTTGTCGATGGTATGTTGGAGTACGGTCTCACGCCATCACTAACATTAGGCGTAAACATGCAGGCGGCACCTAAAATCTACCAACTGGGGCAACGGAGTTTGTTTGCTACAGGATTAGGTGTGTTTGATTTAAACCTTGCTTATAGTAACCAAGATTTAGTTGGCGAAGGAGCGGCTGCCAGTTTAGGGCTTGATGTCAGTTTCGAAGATGGCCCTGATAATTCTCAACTCAGTTTTTTTTATGAATATTTTTCTCAGTCATTTACTCGAGTCGATGATTTGTTTCAAAGATCTGATGATTCGGTTTTTAACCCTATAGATTTACTTTCTTCTTTAAATATTAACAAACATTTTTTCACCAGCCGTTATAGCCGATCAATCACTCAGGCTTTGCGAGTTAGCCTAACCCTTAACTATATTGATGTATATCAAAAGGAAGGTGATTATTGGACTATTAGCCCAGCACTTTCTGGTGATCTATTTGATACCCCAGCCACTTGGAGTGTTCGGTTAACACACAAAGATAATCAGGATGAAAGTAACGAATTTAATGCATTACTTACTCTAAGTTGGCCGTTTGGTTCATCTCGCGTGGTGAGTAGTTATAGCAGTGACTTAGAAGATTTAAAAACGGAATATAGTTATCTTAACGGCATCGGAAAAACAGGTGGGGTCAATATGTTTATCGGTGCACAGCGAACCAGTGATACAGATGCTAACCTAGAAGCGGGTATTGATTACTCTGCTAATCGGTATCAAGCCAACCTTCAACATACTAGCCGGTTTACCGACTTTACGAATAAGCAAAGTAGTCATTTTAGCCGAGCAGAACTTTCATCAGCATTAGTGTTTTCGGGTTCTCAGTTTGCTTTTGGTCGACCCGTTGGAGATAGTTTTGCCATTATTCAACCGCACGCTAACTTAGCAAATAATCGTATTGATGTGGATATGTCAGATGAAGGGGCGAGAGTGCATAGTGACGGTGTAGGCGCAATGGTTGTTCCAGATCTTGTCGCATATAATGAGCAATTAATTTCCTATGATGTAACAGATTTACCTCCTGGTTACGATTTAGGTGAAGGGGTGTTCGCGCTCAATCCTGGATATAGACAAGGTTACTCACTTCAAGTGGGCTCTGATGCAATTATCACGGCTATGGGGTCAATTTTTGATAACAAAACGGGTGAACCTGTTAGTTTATTAGCGGGTAAAGCGATATCTCAAACAGATAGAAACTTTGAAGCATTAGACTTTTTTACTAATCGAAGCGGACGATTTGCGATTAGCGGCCTAAAACCTGGCACCTATTTACTCAAGCTAAATAGCGAATCAGTAGGTACATACGAGCTTATTATTAGCGATGAAAGTGGTGCATTACTTCGCTTAGGTAAGATTTATGTTGATTAACACGAGATGTATAACACACTCATCTCCTAGGAGGACATATGACTCAGACTAACTCTATCAAGTTGATTAAGACAAAACTTAAGAAGGTTTTCTGTCTGATCGCTATAATTATCGGTTCTAGTTTATTTACTATTAGCGCTTTTGCTGCTTGTGACGCTCGAGTGCAAAGTGTCAATTTAATGAGTTCAGGAGTTCAAAATCAATATGATGTGTTTGCGACAAGTACTTTTGGTTTAGTGCAGTCTTATGAGGTGAAAGTAAATTTTAGTGACCTCAATGAAGATTGCTCCTTGAGTTTAATGATTTCAACTGTCCAGCAAGGGTATGAACTTACAGGTCAAGGTGGCAATTTATTATCATTTACGCCATACCTTCAAACTTCCGGCAGTTTTATTCAAAATAGACACTGGTTTGCAGAGGTATCACCTAACCAATCTACTTTTCGTTTTCAATTACGATTCCCGTCACAACAATTTGGAGCTGCTGGGGATTATTCAAATCAATTAATCGTTCAACTCATCCCAAGCCCAGAACAATCATCGATAGTTCTAGATGAACGTAACCAATTAATTTCATCTCGTATTCCACCTGTTGCGAGCATTAGCTTTTACGGCTTATCTCAAAGGCTTTATCCATTAGACCTTGGGCGATTAACAACAGGTAAAAAGGTAAACATCGATCCTAACTTGTATATTCGTAGTACTACAGGCTATGAAATTAGTTTCCGTTCAGATAATCAAGGTAAGTTAAGACACCAAAGTAAGCATGAACGCTGGGATGTTGACTACGAATTCAGTGTTGCTGGCAGTGTGATTGATTTTTCGGAAGCAGGTAATCAGCTAATTGTTAATGCACCGCAAAACCCTAACGGTCAAAGAATTCCTATGACGATTCAAATAGGTGAAACAGAAAATAGGCCTGGTGGTGTGTATGAAGATGAGATTCATATCGATATCAGTGCATTAGGCCTCGGAGGTTTTTAATCTAAAGCTGCTTATTAAATAACATCGCTCTTTGGCGGAGGGGATCAGTAAGTCACTATTTTTTAAATCTGTTTTATCAGCAGCTAAAACAGATTTCAGCTATAGAAAAGAAGATGACTCAATTGAAACAAATAACGCTAAAATTACTCTCTACAATTTTATTTCATTGGAGGATTTTTTATATTTATGTAGATGAACCTTTGCCCAATTCACCGCTTGGATACGGTTTTTAACCTCAGTTTTCTTGAATACCTTATAAAGATGAGATTTAACCGTGTGTTCACTCACAAATAGTGCGTTAGCAATATCAATGTTGGAGTTGCAGGGGGTGAGTAATTTCAGTACATCACGCTCACGGCGAGTGAGAGAGACGGGTTGTTGTTCTGGAGGGAGTTCATCCTTTCGGTAGTGTTGCAGTAACTCGCTCATCATTGTTCTTGGCAACCAACATTCACCCGCGAGAATTTTTTTCATTCCACGCTCCAATAATTCCAGTGTGCATGATTTGGGGAAAACACCACAACAATTTGGCCAGTCGAGTAAATCTCGCTTTTTGAAGTTTTGAGAAGTATTCAGTAAAACCGTATGAACTTGGTTAATATTTTCATTAAATAAACTATCCCAATAACTTTCATCAATATTCGGTAAGTTCGCTACATCAACAAGTAACAATGGATTTGATCTATTTTCGAGGCGAGAGAGCTCCTTTTCACTGCTAATGAATGTGGTCTCACAACCTAAATTAGAATTTAAAAAATCAGAAATAGCTCGACTCTGAATAGATAACTTCATGACTAAAAATAAAGTTTGTTTCAACATAATGAATAATTTCCTTTTCATTATAATGGTACCGTGAAGCGCAGAAACTGTCTCTAAAGCTACCCTTAAAAATATCACATTTCGAATACAGAAGCTGTATCGTGGCTGAGAATCATCATAAATGTTGATGCAATTACTTTTACCTGTGAGTGCCAGCTCAGCAAGGCTGATAGGCAAGTCTTAAGCGATAAACACAGCACCATGCAGCCTTACATTTATAATATTTTGCTCTTGGTGGGGACGTGTGAATATGACTGAGCGAGGGTAAGCTTTTATAACGACACAAGTTATAACATTTGCTTAAACACATTTATTTATAACAGACTAGATTGGTTTTTAATGTAGAGGCCAGCTTTCAGTGGTTACTAACCCCCAGTGGTTGTTTAAAATGGTTATGAATGTGCAATGGTAAACCTTATTTATTTGTAATTTCATTCAGTCACAATTTGGGTTCATTTCTAGTGATTAAACGCTGCTGATTGCTTTATCATTATGTTTGATGTTGCTTGGTGCCCAAAGCTGTCAATCATGAGCGCAAGATGTACTCAGCGAGGTGATAGTTTGATAATGTGGAAGTTGTTTATGTTAATTTTGATAGCCATTACACCACAAGAGTCTATTAGTGGATAAAACCTAGAAGGTATATTGAGTTAGATGTTACCGCTATGACCCCAATTGGTATCCTGCGGCACTATGGCTGTAGTGCACGCAGTTAAGTTTTTTGGAGAATAAATAACTTGTATAAATATGCCCACTTAACAATGGGCTTATTTTGAGTATCGAAGAGTTAAACTAGATTAATCAATAAGCTTTAGCTATTGATAATAACTGCGGTAAAAATTCATTATCTAATTTGGCAATCTCGGCTTGCTCACTTAACACATCATGTAAAATTTCATGGGTAGTAAGCGGGTTTGCTAATACCACTCTAAATACCGTGACGATTTCACGGTGGTATTTAGCCGGTTTTATTCTCGTACGTGAGACAAATGATTTACCTTGTTCACGTTGGTGCTTTTGAATAAAGCGGGTTAAGCGGTCAAGCAGGTAATTACAGCGCTCTACAGTATTTATATCATCATTAGCTAATGCTTTATCAATTGTTAGTTGAACAGTCTTAGGCACGTAACGGTAGGTTAAAATACATAATTCAGGCTCTGTGATGAGCTCAAAATTTTCATCTGCAGCAATGTGCGATGCGAAATAACGGGCCATTTCTAGACCGTTGTTGATTAAAATCTCATAACCGTCACCACCGATGATCTGTAAACAAGCATGCACTAGCATTGCCATGCCAGGTCGTGAGCCTTCGAGGGTTTGACTACCTAAATCTTTAGAGCCTACTCGCAAAATATACTCGGCATGATGAGCAATGGCATGTGCAAGCTCTGGGTCTTTAAATAACACCATGCCCGCACCCATAGGCACGTACATTTGTTTATGGGCATCAATAGTGACCGAGTCGGCTAATTCAATGCCATCGAGTAAATAGCGGTATTTGTTCGACAGTAAACTGGCCCCGCCCCAAGCTGCATCAACATGAAAGTGGCATTGGAGTTCAGTGGCGAGTTTTGACAGTTCAACTAGTGGGTCGATATTACCGGTTTCGGTGGTGCCAGCAACACCCACAATGGCCATTACCTTAATATTGTCATCGGCGAGCTTTAATGCGGTTTGACGCATGGCCGCTACATCGACTTTATTGTCCGCAGTGGTGGGGATACTGATGATGTTGTCTCGACCAATACCCAGTAAGTCAGCGGTTTTACCAATTGAGTAATGGCCGCGCTCAGACACTAAGATGGCTAAATCGTCATATCCATAGTGTTTCAGTGCTTTAGGTAATCCTTCACGGTTAATGCCTTTAAAATTACCATCAGCTTTTAGTAACTGGTTTCGTGCTATCCATAATGCGGTGATATTGGCCACCGTGCCACCAGAGCAAAATGCGCCAAGGGAGTAGTTAGCGCTGTGCATCCATTGCTCATAAAAGTCAGTGTCTTGGCTGTAAATTAAGTGGTGCATCATCCCCAGCACTTGGCGCTCTAATGGAGTGAATGCTTTAGATGTTTCGATTTTGACTAAGTTCTGATTCAAGCCCACCATCATTTTAGATAAGGGTAAAACAAAGTAGGGCAGCGCTGATGTCATATGACCGATGAAGCTCGGCGCCGAGGTATGCACCGAGTGTGCTACCAGATTTTGCATTATTTCGTCAGTATAATCAGATACAAAACGAGGCGAATCAGGAATTTGAAACGCTTTAAAGTCAGTTTCAATAAGTGATAATGGCTTTTCTAATGCAGCAATACTCTTACCTAAAAAGCCCGCTAAGTCTTCAGAAAGTTTCTGCTCGATAATGCTTAATGTTGAGTCAGCATCTTCAGGTACGGTAAAAATACGCAGAAGACTTGCCTCTGATGCTTGTGCTATGCGGTCGTGTTTGGTCATTAACTGGTGCCATCATTTTTATTCTTGGGCCAATAATGTGCTAAATATATTGATATAAGCGCTTTCATGGCCATTATGAGGGCTAACTTTACTGCAAGGATTATTTCGCAGCAAGTTTTTAACTCAAACTGACTATTTACTCAGCGACAACTGATAAATTGCGGCGATATTCTGCGCAGTATTCGCCAGGTTGTCATGGGCGTTAGTCAGAATATCATCCAGTGGTGCTAATGACGGAATAATAGGAAATATCGCTGTCATGCCTTGAGCTAAAATTAGCTCGGTGCCATCACCAAAGCAGCCAGCAATGCCAATGACAGGTACGTCTTGATGTATACCTTGTTGCAGCACACCCATTGGGGTTTTACCGCCTAATGTCTGGCTGTCCATGCGTCCTTCACCTGTGATGACGAGATCGGCGTCAGCGATAGCATCTGCAAGCTTCACCGTGTCAATGACGATATCGACCCCCGGCTTTAGCTTGGCATTGAGTAGTGTCATCACCCCATAGCCCATACCGCCGGCCGCGCCTGCGCCAGGAAACTCTGCGAGCTCAGTTGTCGTTGTAAGTGAATGAGTTGCACAAACCACCTTGGCAAAGTGAGCTAATGCAGCATCAAGTTCTGTAACCATCTGCTCATCTGCGCCTTTTTGAGGACCAAAAACAGCGGATGCGCCATTAGGGCCGCATAGCGGATTATCTACATCACAGGCCACCTCAATTTTACATCGCGCCAGTAACGGGTGAGCTGATGTGTTATCAATTTTTGCAAGCTCGGTTAACCCCAAGGCGCCATAACAAATAGGCTTATTTTGTGCTGTAAGTAAGGTAAAACCTAACGCCTGGGCCATGCCTGCACCGGCATCGTTTGTCGCACTGCCACCTAAACCTAAAATAATATGTTTTATACCTCGGTCTAAAGCGTCTTTTATTAGTTCACCCGTGCCATAACTTGTCATTAGCATAGGGTTACGGTTAGCACGTTCCACGTAATCTAGGCCAGATGCTGCGGCCATCTCAATCACAGCGGTCGCAGTTTGAGCATCTTGATTAATGATGCCGTAATGAGCGTTTACAGGAGTGCCTTCGGGGCCTGTGACTTGCAAGCTGATAATTTCCCCTTGGGTTGCATCAACCATAGCCTTCACCGTACCTTCGCCACCATCGGCCATCGGCACCTTACAATACTGAGCATCAGGAAATACTCGCTTAAAACCTGCTTCAATGGCATTTGCAACACCTAAGGCGCTGAGGCTTTCTTTGAAGGAGTCTGGCGCAATGACAATTTTCATAGGTGTCCTACCTGTAGTAACTTAGTGATTGGCGTTTAAACCTGAGCTTATGAATAAATTAGCAGTAAATGCATGTTTGATAAATGCTTAAAACGAAGCAGCTATTGAAAAATTTTATAATTGCTATTGGATAAGTGGATATTAGCCATAAAGCTGGCTTTGATAGGGGCAGGACTTGGGGATAGGACTTAGGCCAGGAGTCAAAATGAAAATGGGCACTCATTTCATGATAAATGCCCACAAATATATAATTCAGCTGAAAACCACCAAAGTGTAAGTGATGGTTAGGCGACGGAAATTTGGTTAAACAACTGGAATAGCCAATAGCCAAATAAACCGTAGCTGGTTAACAGTGTCAATATGGTCGAAAACTTTGCCACTGGCGCAATAGGCGTTTGTTTTAAGGCTAAGTGGCACAATACAATAGAAAACAGGCTGATTGGGGTAACAATAATGCTTAAAGGCAAAATAATAATCGCCCCTGTTAGTAGTATTAACGCCGATTGCATACAAGGCACTTTTTTATTGGTTAACAACAGTGGCGCTAATGCTGCACCAAAGGCCAATAACACAGCGCCCAAATATAGAATAAATTGTGCCAAGGATTGATACTCGGCAATAAAGCCAATTAACGCAATAAGCGGAAACACTAAGCTCAGTGTGACATGCTTTTGGCTAACACTTTTTTGCACGTATAAGCCTGCAAAATAGCAGCTAGCTTGCGCGATAGCATTAACGCAAGTAAAGGCCATTAAAGCAATGAAGATAAGAATGCTGTTATTGGTCATAACGGTCGAACTGGCGGCAAATGCCGGAAATGCAACCATTGAGCTAAGCAGAACAATTGATGTTTTTTGCATAATAATTTGGCTATTTCTACTGTATGAAATCAAAGATAGTGGCACTAGCAGTAAATTTTAATCGACTATTAGTGTAATAGCTTTTGTTAATTTAGTAATTGCAGGTTATTTGTAGTTTATTGATAGCTACTGCACAAAACGTTAAATTTCTGGCAAAAAAAAGCCTGCTATATTGCGATAGCAGGCTGGTATTTTTTACTTAGTTTTATAATTTGTAATTTACACTTAACATAATCATATGTGCTGTGTAGTCATGGCTATTACTGCCAAAACTCATTACATTCCAAATGGTATCTGGTTGGATATCATTGGCTGCATCATTATCTAAGTACTTTTCAATTTTGTAGTCTAAACGGACAGCCATTTTGTCAGTGGCTTGGTATTGACCATATAAATTGACGTTGTGCACTTTAGCAAAGTAGTCACCGTAGTTGCCAGTAACATTTTGGCGAACTTGAGTCGTACTGTCAGATTCTGAATAGGTGTAATCTAAACCTAAACGTAAACGGCTATCCATTAAGTTGTTGTAACTTAAATTTGCACCGACAACATCGATAGTATCTTCGATATCCGCTTCCCAAGTTGGACCTGAGAATGTGCTACTACCCGCTTGTTGTGACTCAATGATTTGATAATTATAAAATGCATTTAGCATCACATCTTTATTAAACATGTAGTTGAAATTGATATCGTAACTAGTGTCTTTCGACTCAGTTAGGCCAATTTCAGTGTCTGTATAATCATCAAGTGCGTAACGCGCGCCAAAATCGATGGCTAATGCTTCGAGAGGGCTATAGCTCACTCGCGCTTCAACCATACTACGGTCACGATCAGCAATGTAGTACTTGCGTAATAAGTCGTTATTTTCTGAAGAGGTCCACTCAGACGCTTGGTAATCAGAACCATCACGGCTGCCAAAGCTACCTTTAACCCACATGTCCCATTTATCAAAACTGTTTAAACGGTAACGGGCCCAAACTGTGCTTTCTTCAGTAACTTCACGCTCTGAATAACTACGCTCATCACGGTTATAATCAACTCCTGCATCAAGCTTCATTCCGCGAGTAATGCGGTAATCTGCAGCAATCTTAGCTCTATGAGTCGTTTGATCGTATGGCGTGTTATAAGCCACTTGACCGTTGACATCATTGATGCTGATTTGAGTCCACTCTTCGATGTTGGTGTTGTTGTCGCGATCTGAGTAGTCGTAGCTACCAGTAACACGAACTTCACGGTTGATACGCTTAGCTGCTTTTAACGTTAAGCCGGTGATATCAACTTTGGCATCAATTGATTCCGTTGGTACGCTGTAACCATAGCCTGAGGTGACTAAATCTTGATCTTGAGTCATTTGACCAAACATCAAACGGCCACTAAGCGCTGCGCCATTTTCATTGTATTGACCTAATAACGACACAATATGTGATTCGTTGTCAGGGTCTAATGACATATAACCACGGGTTTGAGCACCAAACGTTGGGTTAAAGGCATTGTCATAGCTTAACTGGGCATTATCATTTTTAAAGATAGAACCGTCATAGTTAAGGCTAGTGAACCAGTTAGCGCCTCTAAATTTAATACCCGCATTGATGGTATCAGTGGTGTAATCAACAGGCTCTGCAATCATCATAGATTGATTAAAAAAGCTACCCGATGCCGTTTTGGTGCCGGTTTTTTCTTCACGTTGATAATTCACATAAGTAGTGAATAGTGACTCAGTTTGATATTCAAACCCTAAACCTGCACGTTCACGTTTAAGTGATAATTCAAACGGGTTTAAGCTGTTACCAAGCTCAGTCATACCGTCAGTCGTACCTGCTGTCACCCAGCCGTCAGGCAAGGTTAAATCGTTACCACCAATACCACTGTATGGAGACATCACGGTATTAGAGCTATAAGTAGCAATTGAGCGATAATTAAGGTTGAAGTTATATTGGCCTAATTTGCCAACATTCACATCTAAACGGCCATTGTCTAACCCTAAATCGGTGGCTTCAACTTTAGCGCGGTAGCCCGATTTACCAATATAGTTAATATCAGCATCAACTTTGGGAGCAAACTCGTTGCTGCTGCCAAATGCATTGGCAGAGTGAATATCATCTTCGCTGTTATACGCAACGCCTACACCCACATTACCGGTTACGCCAGTTTCTACAGCACAACCTTTACAAACCCACTTGTCATATTTGACTTTGTCTGTGTTGGCATTACCGACACCGTAACCATCAGCGGCCATTGCAAAGCCTGCATTGGCTACTAGCGCTAAGGTGATTAAGTTCAGTTTAAATTTCATAGTCGTACATCCTTAACGCTGAAGTAATTTGCCAGAAGGGTGGTTTGAACCATGTACTTGGCTATGACAATTTAAACAACTGCGGCCACCAGTAAAGGCATTATCACCAACATTAGAACCCATTCCTGTGTTGCCTAAGTAAGCATTGCTAGCATGACCATCGCTGGCATGACATTGCTGACATAGCTGAGGAGCACGAGTTTTTAGCATTCCTTCGTTAACTGAACCATGTGGGTTATGACAACTTACACAGTTTTCTGTCACTGGTGCGTGTTCCCAAAGTTTTGGACCACGTTTTTCAGCATGACATGAGTAACATGTTTCATTGACACTTGGTTTAACAAGATCTGAATCAGCCATGCTGCCATGTGGGTTGTGACAATCACTACAGGTCATTTGGTCAAACTTCATTGGATGACTTGAGCGTTTGTTCATGTCGGTTTTAACTTTAACATGACAACTAGTACAGACTTCCATTTCAGTCTTTTTAGACAAAATAGGGTCATTTGCAGTATGAACATTATGACAAGATGCACAAGCAACATCAGCATTATCATGATGGCTAGTGTTCCAAGACATACGCTTGTCGTCTAAGTGACAGCCCATACAAACACTGTTTTGCTTTTCAGGTGCTAAGGTTGAGTTAGGGCCAAAAGCAATCATTGGCTCATTACCACCACGGTTATGCTTACCCATTGGGCCATGACACGCTTCACATTGAAGGCCAGCCATTGGGCTTTTTGATGAGTCAATTGCGCCATGAACACCTTTAAAGATATCCATTACTTTTTCTGAACGCTTATGACACATTAAGCATGAGTCAGCGCCTTTAGGTGAATAACTACCTTCTTCGAACTTTTTATCAAGTACGGCTTCAACTTCGTCAGGTGTCATTTTTGCATCCCACTTCGACGCATAAGCCGAGTGAGACATCCCAAGCGATAGCAAAACAACTGCCATCAATGTCGGGATTAAAGTGTTTAATTTCATTTTGATTTTCATAGTGAGGCTTCCCAATCTATCCATGATGTTGATGTGATTTATGTAATCTAAGGGAGAAGCAAGCTTCTCCCTTAAGGGTAAATTACATCTTCATCGCGGTGTGATCGAAAATGGTTGGTGCGTGACAACCCATACAGAACTCAAGTTGTGCAGACGCATTGGCATCTTCATAAGAGCCATTCACTAGGCCGCCTTGGCCTTCAGCATGCGCTTTAATTTCGTCAAAACCATGACAAGAAGCACAAGTAGCAGTGATTGGAGTGGTGTATCCCTCATTAACAAAAGGATACTCGCCATTACCTGCAGTCGCTAAAGCGCCTTTAAGCTTGAATGCATCAAGATTAAAGTCGTTATGACACTGAGCACAATCTTTGATAATGCCTTGTTCACCGTGAACGCTATGAAGTTTCATTTCAAGTGCACCTTGGTTGAAACCTACTGCATATGAGCCATCTGGAGTATGACAAGCAGCACAAGCATCAACACCAACAATAGGCATATCGTTAACATCTGTAGTGTGAGAAAGTTGCTCAGACATCACGAAACCAGCATGCTGTTTACCCTTGTGAATTTCAAACTCAGGGGTATGACATGATGCACATGCAGTAAAATTAACTGAATCTACATGACGCATGCTAGCGGCTGAGCCTGATAAAGTTGCAAAGGCTAAATCAGCTTTCATTGCAGTGTAGAAATTGTCATTCAACCATTTCTCACCATTGTCATTGGTATCCATGTTTTCATCGATCACGACTTTAGAACAATCGACAAATTCGCTATTTTCAGAACACATTGACCAACCAACAAAGCTAAATGCTGTTTCGTCATCGCTTCCTGCTGTGCCAAGTTTAAGATCTGCGCTAGTGGTATATACTAACTTACCATCTTCAATAGTAGCTTTTGTGTCGTCAACAACACCGTTCATGATTGCATTAATAGAATCTTTACCGTAATAGCCCAGTGTTACATTATTGGGGCCAACGTTGGTAATAATTTCAATACGCTGAACCATTGCTGAAATGGTATTAAGGTCGACATTTTCACCGTTTGAATCTACAACTTGGATACTGATAGTTGCATTTTGAGTTGTAGGATCTATTGCTGAGTCAACATTGATACCATATTGATCCATCAACGCTTTTTTCTCGACAAAATCACCAGTGTGAATTTCTTCAGTCCAGCTCGCGTTATGACATGCAATACAGTTTGAATTGTCAGATTGTTGTGAGTGACCTTGGCCTGCTTCGAAGTCGATGCCAGTGTGACAACTAGTACAGGTTTCCATAGTTGGAATACGTGTCCAGTTACCCGATTCTGCTAACTCTTCAGACTCAACGTGACATGATTGGCAATTATTTTGAATTAAAGCTTCTGCAGTAACACCAGTATATTCTTTATCATTTTTATCAGTAAACGACTTATTACTGTTGTGAATGTTATGAATTAAGTGTTTCCACTGACTTTCAGTAGAAAGATTTGTACTGTGACATGTCGCGCAAGTTTCTTGAGTAAAGTAACTGCTATGTCGAGTAGTGATAGGCTCACCTTCAGCATGGCAATTTGCACAAGTGTCATGTGACACAATGTTCTTTGTATATTTAGCGTCATAACCTTCACCATCAAAGTCTTGTGATAGTTCAGTATGAGGTACTTCTGTTACACCATCGAGCAGCATTGCATTTTGAGCAATGATGTTATAGCGCTGAGTTAATTCAGAATTGAAGCCATCAGTTTCAATGGTGAAGCTATAGCTACCATTTTTGTTATCAATGAACTCTTTTTGAGAGCCAATTGATTCCCAAACTGCACTATTACCAGCGCCCGTTGCGCCAGCTGGTATAAGTTGAGCTACTTTTTTAACTTCAAAAGCGGATAATCCGACTACTGCTTCATCATCTTCATTAGTCGCAAAAACCTTAAGCGTTGGGTTATCACCTTCATACGTTACTGAAAGGACTTCAAGCTTAAGTTGTTGGATAGCTTCAGCTGGTTCGCCGCCTGGAAGGCCTGGGATACCATCTTTACCATCATCTCCGTCACTACCACAGCCTGTTAAGGCTACGCTTACTGCACTTGCTACAAGCATTAGTGCTAATTTGGAATTTTTCTTGTTCATCATTTGTCCCTGCATCAATAAGACATTGCTAATTTTGACTTAGCTTTTGCGCTACATAGATACTTAGTCTATTGAGTCAATTTAGCTTTTTTGGATTTTAAATTCATCAATATAAGATTAATCCACAACAAGAGAAAAATCTTTATATGTCGACTGAGACTGTGAAGCAGATCAGTCTATTTATAAAGAGGTAGCTATTTGTGCCCTGAGAAAGCTAATTTCACGGCAATATACAAATCCCTACTCAATTTAAATCATTGCAAATAAAATTTTAATATTGATTTTACTGACTTAAAACTAAAAATCCCCCTACCAAAAAAATTAGCAGAGGGATATCGTTAATCAATAAAAAATCTACTTAACATCACTTTTATTTAACGCCATGTACTTCAGCAATCTGACTAGCACTGTGACAGGTTGCACAGCTTTCTTGAGCCATTTGTGCATCTTCATAAGTACCAGCAACTACACCACCATTATTTGTGATGTGAGCCTCTGCTGATGCAGAACCACCGCCAATTTCGTAGCTGTCAGAAACGTGACATGAAGCACATACACCAGCTTGAGGGCTAGAGAAGAATGGTAATTCTTCTGGTGTATACTTCACTCGATCCCAACGCATTGGCGTAGAACGAGCATTCTCTAGACTATAGTTGGTGTCGCTGTGACAAGCAGAGCAATTATTACTGCTTACTAAGTCTTGCACATCTTCACGACCATGGGCCTTACCGAAAGTACCATGTACACGAACTACCATACTGTTGTAATCACCAGCTTCATGACACTGTGCACAAGTATGCAAGTCAGCATTGCGATAGTGAGGAGCACCTCTACTAGCAACCATATCGTTGTTATGACAGCTTGCACAGTTATCATATGCAGCAGCACTTGCGCGTTCTGCACCTGCAGTACCATCTAGTTTCAAGAATGCTGTTTTAGCTGCATTTGGACTTGAAACTTCATCACAGCTCATTGAGCCTGTTCCATCGTCAGTTAATGGAGCAAGTGTAGAACTCTTGTTTGCAAAACAAGTGCTAAAGCTTGATGTTATAGCTAAATCAGCACCTGAAGTAATAGCCTCTGCTAAAGAAGGTAATACAAAATCTGCTGCAGTCGCATCAACAGTTACTAAGTAAGAGCCATCAGTATTTTCTGTTACAGCGCCGCTAGTGCGTGAAGCTAAATATGCATCAGGGCTTTCAGCATTAATCGCATTCACATAAACAGTCACACTAGGAACAAATTCACTGGTTACAGCTTCTTCGCCTTTCATCAAGTTCATGGTGAATGTTAGTGTTGAGCTTGCTTCATCAAAACTTAACTCACTGTAGTTGGTTTCAACGAAGAGACCTGCTTCAGATGCTGCTTCACGGCTTTCTTTTTCGTGGTCAGCAAAGTGACGGAATGCACCACCGCGATTGCCTTCTTCGTTTGAATTGTGACAAGTTACGCAACCTACATAACTTAGACCACTTTCAGTTTCTTCAGTTTTACCACCGTGATGGTAGTCACCATGACAGTTTTGGCAGCTATCAGCATCTTGATCTGCAAACCAATCTAAAGCATGGATTGTTACATCATCTGGAAGAGTTTCTTCTGTAGTGGTGTAATCAACATGGCAGGTATCACAATTTGACATTGAAGTTGGGAAGTTGATCGGGCCTTCAGGGTTACCTTCAGAGTCAAGAATCGCGCCATCATGTTTGAATGAGAATGCAGGGTTCTTTGATGGGTCTATATTAGCAATAACACCAGTTGTTGTGTTAGGTGCTAATTCTGCAAACTTATTCAGTAAGCGGCGGTCAGTTTCAGTCGCACCAGTATGAATTCCGTGAACTAGGCCTTTGATAGAACCGTCATAGGTGAATTCATTGCCATCAGTATCGGTGCCAGTATAAAGGGTGTAATCAGTGTGGCAGAAAACACATTCGGCTGCGGTATTACCTCTATCACTGTGGTGAATGTTTTCTACGCCAACGTGACAGTTGGTACATGTTTCCATGCTGGTAACTAATTTGGGGGCGCTAACACTTTCTTCAGTGGCCGGTTCCCAATAGTATTTACTATTAGTATTGAGTTCATTTGTACCTGCTTTAGATACACGCAAGAATATGCCTTGTGTTTTAGTGTCATCATAACCGTAATCAAGCGTTAGAGTATTAATCGCTGCAGGTACAGTTAGACTATATTTACCTTGGCCTAGATACGTTAGACACTCAGTGTCTTCAGGGCAACTTGAAAGACTCCAAGAACTAGAGCCGGCAATATACTCTCCTTTTTCTTTATTCATGTAAGAAAGCCAGATTTCTCTGTCGCCATCTCCACGACTTGTTACAGTACCAGATTCGGTATCGTAAGGAAGGAAAGCCTCTTCGCGTGTACCCATTCGTCCGAAATTAAGGCGAATTGGCTGACTTTCTAAAGTATCTAAACCAGTAATGGCTACGCCATTAGGGTTAGTGAGTAAGAACTCAACAGTTAAAGACGCGGCTTCGGCATCGTATTTAGCAAGTTCAACTTCAGTTTGTATTGCTGATGCAGAATTGATGTTGATTGCAACTTCGCCATCTTCACCGTCTTTACCATCACTTCCGTCACTGCCACAGCCAGTCAATGCAAAAGCTAATAGCCCCGCACTGAATACCGCTTTAGCAGTCGTATTTAAATTAAATTTATTCATCATTTTTCCCTGCAAGAGATTTATTTTCACTTGATCCTTCATCATAAAATCAAGCGTATGGATACTATCCAAACTTATTCGAAATAAGTTCTACTATTTTAACCACTTGTCTACGTCGCCACCGTGATTAAGATCTTACTATTCCGAAAGGAGTACTTCTAAATTCTGCAATTTACAACTCGTTGTTTTTAAGTTGTTAAACTGCCGATAATCAGTAGTTGCTCTCTGTGGGTGTTTTTTGTTGATTGACGCCAAAAACCCAGTTTGGTATCCAATTTCAGTAAGCCCTAATGTCTGCAATGATTTTGGTAATGTTCTACTCACTACTAAATAGATTGCTAAAATTGCCATTACTAATAATAAGTGATTTATGTGAAAGATGGGTTAAAACCTGAGCAAATTGTGTGTTTTTTGATGATTAAAGGCTGATTTTGGTTAAAAGTGTGATCGTGATCTTATTGTGGTTGATGTGCATTATCACTTGGTCAAATAATTTTGCTGAGTGCGAGGTTTTGGCAGTTAATTTTAGCTGACAAGTTGCTGTATATTGTGTTGTGTATTGGTAAGCTCGAATTGAATTGGCACTTTGCAGGTGCTGTATACTTAAATCAGTTAAATAATGAGCTAATTTAACCGGGATCGAGTAAAGCTTGTGCAGTCGAGCGCTTTGTTGATAAAAGTGAGCGAATTTAACTTGAACATGGTCAGTGCTTAGTGGATAATCCTGTTGTTCTCGTTAAGCAGGACTAATTTTAGATGTTTAAGATAATTAGATATTTAACCTTATTTGCTTAATTAGACATCAATGGTGACCTTAGGGTCCCCCCGCAATGATAACTTGTGAACTCGGCCAGGCCTGGAAGGGAGCAACCGCAGCAAGTGACTCGTGTGCCGGGGTGTGGCTCTAGGGGAACCTCCAATACTCCTAGTATTTCATTCAAAAACTCTCTAAACACCTTACTTTACTTAAAATAACGTTTTTTATCAGCGTTTATGTTGAGTGTTTCTTTAGTAAACCAACCTAGCCATTTAAAATTTTTGCGCATTAGATGTTTGGTATTTTCTTGATAGCAGGCTCTTTAGCTGCGCTTTCTGCATCTTCCACTAACTTTTTATGAAGGTTGGCTTTTAAAAACTGTCGTGACTTTTCAAGTGCGCTATGGATCTCGTTTTTCATCTGTTGCAGTTCTGCATAATCTTCAAAAAAATAAGTATCAACGAGGTGTCTTATGTAGCGAACTGGAAGTTGATTTAAGGTAACGCAGCATAAATCAGCTAAATACTCCTCTGGTAGCTCTTCGAGTAAGCCTTCGTCTCTTAATATTTCCATTAAAAGCACTTCATAGTAATTACGAATATCAACTTGCATCCTTGACTCCCTATAGAATGAAATTTAACTTGTTTATCTGATTATCATTAGTGTGCTACCAGATTGCCTTGGCTGCAATAAAAAGTTGGCTATGTCTTTGAGTTAGTGCTTGCTCGTTGCGGCTGTAACCGCCTCCGATCACCGCTGCAATCGGGATTTCTGCCTGCTTAGCTTGCTGTAAAATAAATGTATCTCGGGCCAATATGCCTTTGGTTGATATGTCTAAATAGCCTAAATCATCATCTTGGTGAATATCAACGCCGGCATCGTAAAGGATAAGATCTGGCTGATGGATGCTTATAAGGTATGGGATCACTTGTTTGATAACCGATAAGTATTCATCGTCGAGAGTGTGTTTATCAAATTCTATATCGTGATGGGAGCGTTGCTTTCTAAATGGGAAGTTTTTTTGGCAATGAAGCGAGCAAGTTATTATGTTGTCTTGGGTTTGAGACAATGCCGCAGTGCCATCGCCTTGATGTACGTCACAATCGATAATAAGCACTTTCGTGGCTTTTTGCTTAATAAGCATTTGCTTGGCTGCAATCATTAAATCGTTAAAGACACAGAAACCACTGCCAAAGTCATAATGAGCATGATGATAGCCACCACTTAAATGTAGGGCAATACCATGGTCAATTGCCAAATTAGCGCTTAGCACTGTGCCATTGACCGCGTGAAGGGTGCGGTTAACCAGTGATTCGCTCCAAGGAAAACCGATACGGCGCAGCACTTTATTAGTAAGGGTGTTATTGATAAAGCCATCAACATAGTCACTTTGATGGGTTTGTTTTAACACTTTAATATCGATGGGGCTTGGCTGATGAAAATCTTGCGGGATAGCGAGACCTTGTTCAAGTAAATATTGCTGTAAACGTTGATATTTACTGGTAGGAAACCGATGCTTTTTAGGTAACGCCAGCTTGGAGTAGCTGGCGTGATAAACGAGTGGAATAGTCATTAAAGCTGTTTAATAGCCCAACTCATGAACTCTTTGCGTGTTTGCTCATCAGCTTGTAACCACCAATATTGCAGCATTTGCTCAGGATGAGTTGCCGCTTTATCTGTTACAGCCGATGTCGTTGCGGAAGCTGTCGCAGTTTGAGTCACAGGTGTGCTAGCAACTACTGCGGTCGAGGTCACGGCCGCTGTTGTGGCAGTTGCAGTGTTTACTGCGGCTGGAGCGACATTGCTACTGGTTGCAGAAGCTGCTAATGCGTCAATATCATCACCTTTATTACTGCCAAATAACCCGCCTAAAAATGAACCTTCTTCAAAATCGGTTTGGGTAATTGTGTAATCGACTTTGCCATTATCTTGGCGTGAGATAATCACTTGGGGATCTTTAGCAAAGCTTTTAGGGCGTTTTACAAATTCTCCGTCTGCGGGCTTAAGAAAATACTCATGATCGCCATCGACTATAATAGTGACAATAAAAGGCGCTGATTTTATAAAGCTTTGGCTATCGCTGAAGTCATCTTCAATCATATCGTGGTAACGGATGGCTATTTTATGGGAGCCATTACTAAGGTCTAGATCTGATTTATGGGTAAACTTATTGGTATCAATTTCTTTGCCATCCAATGCTAAATACTCAAACGACATTGGAATGGTTAAATTTGCCGCTAAAGCTGATGTTGATGTAGCTAAAGCAAGTAAAGTGGCACTTAGCGTTCGGGTAAAATTCATTGTTGCTCCTTAACGATTTAAATTTCTATTAGGTCGTTCAAACATCTGGATTCTTTCCTCTATATAACTAATTGCTTGACGACATTTTCCTAAGCGTCGATGTAGAGAGAGAATTTCATTTTGTAATCTGATTTTGTCAGTACTATGACAGTTTGCAAGTGCAGATTCCATTTCTGCTATTTTTTGTTCAAAGGTTGTAGCCCAATTCAAATGTTTGTTCAGCTCTTGATAAATTTGGTGGCTGTTTTTCATTACATTACTGGCTATCCAGCCAAAGCCACTGTCTGAATGTTGTTGCTGTTGTTTTTTTGCATAGCGTGCACGGCTATTGTCACGTTTTTGCTTTTCAGTATTCACATTCAGGTTGGTGGTCACTAAGGCTCGTCTTAATGCGGTAAAGCGATCTTGAATGCGCTGGCAGCTAAGCTCAATGATTCTGACATCAAGTTTGAAAGAAAGTTGCTTTTCTAATTGCTGAATGTCTTTTTTTAATTGGGCAATACAAGGGCTTAATTGGGCACCTTGTTGAATAAATAATTGTGAATTAAATCGTTCAATATCTTGCAGCATTTTCTTTTGTTGCGCAGGTAATTGCTGATCGTGATGTAAGGCATCTTGTTCTAATGAACTGAGCTGCTGTTTTAATTGGTAAATGAGTTGGTTGGTGTTTCTCATAGCCAAGCCGTCCAAGCTAAATGTGCTGCAATGGATAATACAGTAATGATAAATAGCGGTTTGATAAAGGGAATACCAAATCTTATAGCAGATTTAGCCCCAATAAATGATCCCGCCATCATACAAACACCGATCCACAAACCTAATATCCAATCCACTTCGCCTAATAAGGAAAAAATGACTAATGCGGTAACATTACTCACTGAGGTCATTAGCCTTGCTAAGGCGCAGCTGTTTAATAATGGCAGCTTATGCAGCCTGATGCTGGATACTGTCCAAAATGCGCCAATACCGGGGCCTGCAAAACCATCATAAGCACCTAAGGTCATTCCTTGCACTATTTGTTTGTTTTGAGATGGCAACCCGGTGGGTTGATTGATGATAGTTTCGCCCATCGCTTTGGGACTTATAAGGGTGTAGATTGCAATCCCGATAATGATCAGCGGTAAGATTTTTTCGAGCCAAGCAGCATCAATAAAATAAACTAAAAAACTGCCGATGATGGCACCTATAAAGGTCGTCAAAAATGCAGCCCGCCAGAAGGAAGGTTTAATGAGTTGTTGTTTGTAGTAGGTATAACCTGCAGTAATAGAGCCGAAACAGGCTGCGAGCTTATTGGTACCCAATGCTAAATGGGGTGGAACGCCCATCGTTAGCAGTGCAGGTATAGAAAGCAAACCGCCACCGCCAACAACGGCATCTATAAAACCTGCAACAACACCAATTATCGCCAGAATGACCCAATGACTAGGGTCTAACAAAAATTCCAAAAAAATACCTATTCAATAACTTTACGAAATGGCGGTAGGGCATCGAGTAACGATTTACCGTAACGCTTGGTAATTAGGCGGCGGTCTAAAATAGTCACTCGGCCATAATCGTCTTCTTTGCGCAGTAATCTACCACAACTTTGGATTAATTTACGTGACGCATCTGGAATGGTTAATTGTAGGAAAGGGTTGCCACCTTTGCTTTTTATATATTCCGCATGTGCTTGTTCAACTGGTGATGTCGGCACTGCAAAGGGCAGTTTGGTGACAATCAGGTTGGTAAGGTAATCCCCAGGTAAATCTAATCCTTCTGAAAAACTGCCTGTGCCAAAGATAATACTGGCTTTTCCGGCATCACAACGGGCTTTATGTTGAGTTAGCACCTGTTGTCTTGGCATAGTTCCTTGAACAAATAACTGCTCTTTAGGCATTTTACCAATAATTTGATCTGTCACCTTTTCCATTTGCCAATAAGAGGCAAACAGCACCAATGTTGCCATTTCATCTTCAACTAATGCCAATATCTGCTCTGCAAGCTCATCGGTAAAGGCTTCATCTGTAGGCTCATTCTTCATTTGAGGAATAAATAATGTGGCATTATTTTGATAATCAAATGGCGATAGTAACGCCAAAAAGCGGCTGCCATCATTTAATGATAACCCGACTTGATGGGCAAAATGATTAAAATTATTCAGCGCCCGCAGTGTTGCGCTGCACAATACAACACCTGCGGCTTTTTGCCACAGCATAGATTCGAGCATGAAACCCACTTCAATAGGAGACGCACATAATAAATAATCCTGTTGTTTACCTGTGATCAGTTCAGCCCAGCGCGCCATGGGCGCACCTTTTTTTGAGTCTTCTTTAGCGAGCATTTTCCATAATTTATGCAAGTTTTCTAAACGCTGGGAAATAAAGCCTGCTTCTGAAAGCACTGTTTCTGATTGATGTTTAGGTAACTCACCATCTTTTATCGCTTCACTTAAAACGGTTTGAATTTTATTAAATTGCTTTAATGCAGAATTCGATGCTGAAGCTAAGTTTTCGGCCTGTATGAGTAATGACTCTGGTAATTTGCCATTTTCAAATCTTAAACGGGTTTCTGGGTTGGCAAAGAGCTGCGGCTGGGTATCACAAAAATGTGCCACTTGATTAAGCTGGCTAACCAGCTCATTAATGTGATCTAGCATCGCTTGCACTGGTGCAATAATATGAGTGGTTTTTAATTGGTTTTGTAATTTAGAGCAGGTTTTACCTGCCTTTTCTAGCCAATCAGCTGTGCCGCGAAGACTTGCTTGGGCGCTGGAGAAATCTCTGGCAACTGTTGGCAGATGATGCGCCTCATCGATGACATAAAACATCTCTTCAGGCTCTGGTAAAATAACGCCGCCGCCCAGTTCTAAGTCGGCAAATAACAAACTGTGGTTAACAATGAGTACGTCCCAGGTTTCGACATCTTCACGGGCTTTATGAAAAGGGCAGTTATGATGATTGGATAACTGACGATGGCAGCTGTGTTTATCACAGCATATTTGCTGCCATAAAAAGTCAGGAACAGGTTGCTCTAAAGTGTCGATTTCACCGTTCCACTTTTTATCTTGGTAATCTTTATGGATTTTTTTGAGTTGGTCAATCTGGCTTTGATCAGGCTTTGTCTGCCACATCGCCATTTGTGAGGTGTCTTCGGGGCCGATCATGGCTTCAAGCTTTGCTAAGCAAACATAACGCTGACGGCCTTTGACTAAACCAAATTTAAAGTCTACCCCAGACTGTTGCAAAAAGAAGGGTAAATCTTTATGCAGTAATTGCTCTTGTAATGCTACGGTTGCCGTTGCTATACAGACTTTTTTCTTGCTGGCAATGGCTAACGGAATCGTGCCAAGAATATAGGATAAGGATTTACCAATACCGGTGCCGGCTTCACAAACCATAATGCGACGGTGTTTGTCATATTCACCGGCCAGTGTTTTAGATATTTCAGCCACCATATAGTTTTGCTCACGGCGAGAGCGAAAATTTGGCATTGCCGCCGCGATATCTTTATAGATAGTGCGGATCTGACTTTTGACTTTATCCGTTAACATGAGTGACCTATTCGCATTCTTTGCTTACTGTTTATGTGTTCGCTGTTATATGCTGTACATAATAACAGTGAATTGAACTGCACGAAATATTTAATCGAGCCAAAAACTATGACAGTAAGCGTAAATAAGGTGACTTCTATCAAAGGGCGAGTGTTGACGCGGCATTCAGCTTTTCGTGATGGTCGACTTATATTGCAATATTATTTAAAAACGAGATCTGGCCCTGTGCTGATAGAAGTGGACGGGGCTGAAGTAGTGTGTTTTTGCCGTCAAATAGATATACCAAAACTCGCAGGACATATTCATCAAGGTTGCAGAATCGAAACTGTCGCGCTTAAAAACTTTAATCACCAAGCTATCGCCTGTATTTACTTAAAGTCAGCCAGTGTACAAAGGCAGTTATTGCGGATTGCCAATGATATGGGGATTGAGATTTATGAGGCAGATATTAGGGCAGAGCAGCGATATTTGATAGAACGCTTTATTGCCTTTGATGTTGAGTTTATCGGGCAATCTAGTTTAGAGGCTGATTTATGTAACAGTCAGAATACCAGCTTAAGTCAATTGCCGGTGTACCAAGCTGTAAAAGCAAGAAAAAGCGATAATGACATCTCGCTTTCTATGATTTCGTTGGATTTCGAATGTAGCCCTAGCGGCGAGTTATATTCAGTTGGCTTATATGGGCAAGATTATCAATTAGTCATTATGGTGGGACAGCCTCAAGAGTCAGAGCACTATATTCAGTGGGTGGTTACCGAAGTTGAGCTTATTAAGCGATTAATTGATTGGTTTGCCGAATATGATCCTGATGTCATTATTGGCTGGGCGGTCGTCACTTTTGATTTGTCACTATTGTATAAACGTTGTCAGTTACATTCGATACCGTTAACCATTGGTCGTGGGGCGAAGGTATTAAGCTGGAAGGTTGAAGATAAGCATCGCCCTGAAACCTTATCTTTACCGGGGCGAGTGGTGCTAGATGGCATCGATTGGATTAAAGCGGCATTTTATCATTTTGAACGCTATTCATTAGAGCACGTATCGCAACAATTACTAAATGAAGGCAAGGCTATTGACCATGTTGATAATCGCAGCCAAGAAATCTGTCATTTGTTTGCCTATGATAAAGTCGCATTGGCGTTTTATAATATTACCGATTGCCGCCTAGTATGGGATATTTTTGATAAAACCCAGTTGCTGGCTTTTGCCATTGAACGGGCCAAACTAACCGGCTTAGAATTTGGCCGCGTTGGTGCATCTGTTGCTGCTTTTAATAATTTATACCTACCGCACTTACATCGAAGCGGTTTTGTTGCCCCTGCTCACCCAGCTAGTGATGGACTTGAATCTCCTGGTGGCTATGTGATGGATTCTATCCCGGGTTTTTACAAAGATGTTTTAGTGTTGGACTTTAAAAGCCTTTATCCATCAATTATTAGAACGTTTTTGATTGATCCCAAAGGCTTGGTGGTGGGCGAACAGCAGCCTGACGAAGTGACTGTGCCGGGTTTTCTCAATGCAAGATTTAGCAGAGACAACCCCATATTGCCAGAGCTAATAGCAACACTCGCGCAGCAGCGTGAGCAAGCCAAACAACTTAACAACCAACCTCTGTCCCAAGCCATTAAAATAATCATGAACTCTTTATATGGCGTATTGGGCTCTAGAGGCTGTGTGTTCCATGATGCCAAGCTTGCAAGCTCGATTACCATGCGTGGCCATCAAATCATGAAGCAAACCAAAGCTTGGATTGAAGAGTTGGGTTATAAGGTGATTTATGGTGATACCGACTCTACCTTTGTGTGGTTAGGAGAAAAGCATCAAATAGACGATATTAGTCAGTTAGGTCATATGCTGGCACAGGAAATTACCCAAAAATGGGCCGATTTTTGTGCTACCAAGTTTCAGTTAAAAAGTTATTTGGAACTTGAATTTGAAAGTCACTTTAATCAATTTGTCATGCCGACATTAAGAGGCTCAGATGCTGGCAGTAAAAAACGCTATGTAGGGGCAACCACTGACAAGGAGGGACAATTAGCACTGACCTTTAAAGGCATGGAGCAAGTCAGAAGTGATTGGAGCCCTTTAGCCAGAAGAATGCAATATCATTTATACTTGTTATTATTTAGCCAAGGGGACGTCAGAGGCTACTTGTTAAAGCAAATTAAGGAGCTTCAAAATGGCTCATTTGATGATGAACTAATTTTTAGAAAACGCCTAAAGCGTAACATTGAAGATTATACGGCTAAATCTTCACCACATGTGAAAGCCGCAACGCGTCTATGTCAAATAACAGGTAATTCGGAGCTTGGTAAAAGAGGCACCATGATCGCTTACAGGATGACTCTGAATGGTGCGCAACCTATAGAAGCAACCAATGAATCAATTGATTACCAATATTACCTTGATAAACAAATCGAGCCCATTGCAGAACCAGTATTAGGGCTCAAAGGTGACAGTTTTGATAGTCTTGTGAGCAATCAGATGTTGTTACTTTAATGTTGCTGGCTGTGTAATTTATGGTGATACGTTATCATTTTTATGTCTTTTGGTAGTGGTTTGTGCTTTGCAATGTGCTTATTTAGTTTATTATGATATTTAATCGATTTATCTCTTTGTTTCATGCTAATTCATCATGCTAGCCTTCAGTTAATGGAAAAATTCTATGCAAATAGATTATTTAAAATAATTAATGATGAAAATGAAATGGGAAGGTTTAGCTCGATGAAAAAGACTTTAATCGCATCAACACTTGCAGCAGTTATGTTTGTACCAACAGCTTCTGCTATCGAAATCTATAAAGATGAGAAAAACTCTGTTGCTATTGGTGGTTTCATCGATGCACGTATTTATAGTGGCCAAGGTGAAACTGAAATCGTCAATGGCGCATCACGTATTAACTTCGCCTTTGATCGTCAAATGAATGATGGTTGGGCAACCTTTGCTAAATTCGAGTGGGGTGTTAACCCATTCGGTAACAGTGAAATCGTTTATAGTGCTGGTAGTCAATTTGAATCACAAAGCGATGACTTTCTAAATAACCGTTTAGGTTACGTTGGCGTATCAAATGATACTTACGGCTCAATCAGCCTAGGTAAGCAATGGGGTGTTTGGTACGACGTTGTTGCCGGAACAAACTACCCTATCGTATGGGATGGTAATGCTGCAGGTGTATACACATACAATAAAGCTGATGGCGCTATTAACGGTGTAGGCCGTGGTGATAAAACCATTCAATACCGTAACTCGTTTGATAAATTCAGTTTTGGTGCGCAAGTACAGTTAAAGCAAAATGAATTCGTTATTTACGAAGATGAGAACGTAGATGGTTTTTCTGATGCACCAAGTATTAATGATGAAGAGTCACTAGGTACTGTAGAATACGGTAATACCTTCGGTTTATCGGCTATGTATCAATTCACTGATGAATTATCTGTTGGTATTGGTTACAACACGGGTAAATTTGAAGGTGAATTAGAGAACGGCACCCGCATTGAAGAGCGTGATGAAATTTACGGCTTAAGCGTAACTTATGGTAACTGGGATGCAGAAGGTATTTATTTCTCTGCGAACTACAATGAAAATAAATTTCATGACACAGATAACATTGGCCGTATGATTGAAAGTGCGAAAGGTGTAGAGTCATTAGTATCATATCGTTTTGACAACAACATCCGTGTTTTCTTAGCATATAACATGTTAGATGCTGATAGCGTATTAGGCGCTGATGAAGGTGAAGTATTTAAGCGTCAGTTCACTACAGCAGGTATTCATTATATCTGGGATACAAACACTATCCTTTATTTTGAAGGTCGTATCGACAGCAGTGATTTCCGCGGAACAAACGAAGACAAAATGAAGATCAGTGAAGATGATGGCATTGGCTTCGGTATTCGTTACATTTTATAAAATTAAAATTTAACAACTACCCATTAAAACACTCCGAAAGGGGTGTTTTTTTTGCTTTAAAATTCATAGCGACCGTCTGCTTGTTAATTAATTGTAAGTCTCGAAGGTCATTTGACCACATATCTATTTATTGTTGTGGGTATAAAATAGCCGATTGGAACAATTCTGCAATATTTTAAATTGTTATTTGTTATTTTTAAATGCTATTAAATACAGAGGCTTAAGGTGGTTGTGTAGTTTAATTCTCTATTTTTGTATGTTTTTGTGGACGAAATAACCATTCTAAACATGTTAACTTACCCGATATTAATGAAACATATGTTGAATTAATGTTTTATTTGTGATTTTATTGCATACGAAATGTGGTTGAGCGATGTTCAACTTCGTTAACCAACCTAAATTAATAAGGTTGGAACAATAAGAAAGACACAAGTCCAGGGAGATTGACAATGCATAAGAATTTATTAGCTAAATCAGTGCGTCTAGCAATGATTAGCGGTGCCGCTGCGGCAGCACTTAGTTCACCAGTAGCATTCGCTGCTGAAGATGATGGTGCTTCAGTTGAACGCATCGAAGTAACTGGTTCGCGTATTAAACGTACTGATATAGAGGGTTCTAGCCCAGTAACTGTGATGGATGCAACTGAAATCAAAGCATCTGGTTATGACCGTATAGAAGATGTCTTAAACCAGTTGCCACAAGTTGAAGCAGCTGAAACGGCATTTTTGGCTAACGGCGCAACAGGTACTGCAACAGTCGATTTACGTGGTCTTGGTTCAAACAGAACGCTTGTTTTGATTAATGGTCGTCGTATGCAAGCTGGTAGTATTACTTCGCAAGTTGCTGATATTAACCAAATTCCAGCTTCTTTAATTAAGCGAGTTGAAGTTCTAACTGGTGGTGCTGGTGCGGTTTATGGTGCAGATGCCGTTGCTGGTGTTGTTAATTTTGTCATGAATGATGACTTTGAAGGTTTTGCTATTAATGCTGGTGCTTCAGGTTATCAGCACGATAACAACAATAAGTACATTCAAGGTTTAATGGATGATAAGAATTTCGATTATGAAACTGGAAATACTGGTGTAGATGGAAAGACATACACCATAGATGTTACTTTAGGTAGTGATTTCGACGATGGTAAGGGACATGCTGTAGCTTACGCTGTTTGGCGCCGTAATGATGAGTTATTGCAAGGTTCTCGCGATTATGCATCTTGTGCTTTAAATGGTGCAGGGGATACTTGTGGTGGTTCTGCTACTACACCTAACCCTCATTTTGATATGTTCCCAGTTGTTAATGGTGAAGTTGATTATACTCAGGAATATTGGGGTTACTTAAACCCTAATGGTGAAGGTTTCATGGAAGATGACGGATACCGTTATAACTATGCTCCTGTAAACCATTTTATGCGCCCAAATGAACGTTTTACAACCGGTGCATTTATTAATTATGAAATTAACGAACATTTCCGCCCTTACATGGAATTGTCATTTATGCACAACAGAACAGCAGGTCAAATTGCTGAATCTGGTACTTTCTTTAACCAAGAAATATTATTCGATTACGATAATCCACTTTTAAGTGAACTACAAAAGCAACAGTTGCAAGACTTTTTTGGGCAAACTCCAGATGATCAATTCGTTGCATATATCGGCAAGCGTAATGTTGAAGGTGGTGCTCGTTCTAATAACCTAGAACATTCTTCTTACCGTATTTTAACTGGTATGGAAGGTGATTTAAATGATTCGTGGGCTTATGATGTAAGCTTTGCTTATTCTGCTACGTCATCTAACTCAGTATACCAAAATGACTTACTTGCTCCTAAAATCCCTTCACGAGTAGGTGCTGTAGATACAGAGTGTAATGCCGAGGACGGTTGCCTGTTGTATAACGTGTTTACTCTGGATGGTGTAACTGCTGAACAAGCAGCACAACTTGCAGGTGTGGGTACACAAACAGGTTTAGTTACTCAAATGATTTATAACGGTTATGTTACTGGTGAATTTGATCTGGCTTTACCAACAGCATCATCAAATATTGGAGCTGTATTTGGTTTAGAACGTCGTGAACAATCTTACGAACGTATTTCTGATACCATTTATGAAGAAGGTCAATTACTTGGTCAAGGTGGCCCTAATCCAAGTTTATACGGTGAAATTACTGTAAATGAAGCTTTTGCTGAACTTGCGGTACCAGTGTTCGATGAGTGGAATGTCAACTTAGCTGCTCGTGCTTCAGATTACTCAACCTCTGGAACTGATTATACTTACTCGTTAGGTACTGATTACACATTGGCTGACGCATATAAATTCCGTTTCAGCTATGCAAAAGCAATGCGAGCACCTAACATCGGTGAATTGTTTGATTCACAAAGTATTGGTTTATGGAGCGGTGATGACCCATGCGCAGGTACTGTAGCGGAAATTACAGCAGCAGGGTTTACACAAGAAATGTGTGCAAATACTGGTGTTTCAGCTGCTCAGTTTGGCAATATTACGAAATCTCCAGCTGGTCAATATAACCAGTTTTCTGGCGGTAATCCTGAGTTGAAGCCGGAAGAGGCTGATACATATACTATAGGCTTAGTTGCTAACCCGTTAGAAAATTTAAACTTCTCTGTTGATTATTTCAATATTGAAATGGAACAAGTAATCGGTACTATCGGTGCTGAACGTATCCTTACAAACTGTGCTACAACAGGGGATGCATTATTTTGTGATAGCATTGACCGAAGCTCTTCTGGAAGCCTATGGTTAGGTCAGGAAGGTTATGTTTCAAATCTTGGTTCTAACATCGGTGGCCGTAAATGGGAAGGGGTTGATGCAACAGCTAGCTACAGTCTCGACTTAGGCAATGGAACATTAGATTTCAACCTTAATGGTTATTACAGCATCAAGAAAGAAGTTGAACCAATTTTAGGTGATGACTCGCTTTCATATGATTGTTCTGGAGTAGTTAGTACGTCATGTTTTGCTTCTCCTAAATGGCGTCATAATTTAACGACTACATACGGCGCTGACGATTATAGTGTTTCATTGAAGTGGCGTTACTTTGATAGTGTAGACTATGAAGGAACAGCAGATACGTCATTGATTGATAATGGCGGCATCGATGCTGTTAGTTATTTCGACTTGTCAGGCCTTTATGCAGTAACTGATTACTTAACGTTCTCAGCTGGTGTTAATAATATCTTTGATGAAGAGCCTCCAATGGTAGGTAATACTATATCAAGCAATGCAAACACAGTTTCTGGTTTCTATGACACATTAGGGCGTTTCGTATACCTTAATGCAGGCTTGAAATTTTAATATCTGAAATTAAAAAGTATTAAAGTAGTAGCTTTGTTATTTGAAAAGTTACCAACTTAATAAATAT
>NZ_MCTY01000166.1:2243-5714 GCF_002873635.1 Shewanella sp. 10N.286.52.B9 | reverse complement strand
TTCGAGCTTCTCTTACGAGATATTAGGCGCTTGGCGATGACCTACTTTCACATGGGGAGACCCCACACTATCATCGGCGCGATTGCGTTTCACTACTGAGTTCGGGATGGGATCAGGTGGTACCACAATGCTATTGTCACCAAGCAAATTCTTGCTTCATTTACCGCTATTGCAGTAAATAATAATTCGGAAATCTGATAACTCTTTCGAGATTTTTTTGAGTTCGCACTTCATTAAGCGCTATATATTCTTTCACTAAGCCTGTAACACAGCTTGTATACAAAACCCATTAGGGTTGTATGGTTAAGCCTCACGAGTCATTAGTACAGGTTAGCTCAACGCCTCACAACGCTTACACACCCTGCCTATCAACGTCCTAGTCTCGAACGGCTCTTTAGAGAGATTAAATCTCTAGGGATGACTCATCTTAGGACTCGCTTCCCGCTTAGATGCTTTCAGCGGTTATCGATTCCGAACGTAGCTACCGGGCAATGCTATTGGCATAACAACCCGAACACCAGCGGTTCGTCCACTCCGGTCCTCTCGTACTAGGAGCAGCTTCCTTCAATCATCCAACGCCCACGGCAGATAGGGACCGAACTGTCTCACGACGTTCTGAACCCAGCTCGCGTACCACTTTAAATGGCGAACAGCCATACCCTTGGGACCGACTTCAGCCCCAGGATGTGATGAGCCGACATCGAGGTGCCAAACACCGCCGTCGATATGAACTCTTGGGCGGTATCAGCCTGTTATCCCCGGAGTACCTTTTATCCGTTGAGCGATGGCCCTTCCATACAGAACCACCGGATCACTATGACCTACTTTCGTACCTGCTCGACGTGTATGTCTCGCAGTTAAGCTGGCTTATGCCATTGCACTAACCGTACGATGTCCGACCGTACTTAGCCAACCTTCGTGCTCCTCCGTTACTCTTTGGGAGGAGACCGCCCCAGTCAAACTACCCACCAGGCACTGTCCCGAACCCCGATAAGGGGCCGCGGTTAGAACATCAAAACTACAAGGGTGGTATTTCAAGATTGACTCCACTCCATCTAGCGACGAAGCTTCAAAGTCTCCCACCTATCCTACACATGTAGGTTCAATGTTCAGTGCCAAGCTATAGTAAAGGTTCACGGGGTCTTTCCGTCTAGCCGCGGGTATACGGCATCTTCACCGCAATTTCAACTTCACTGAGTCTCGGCTGGAGACAGCGTGGCCATCATTACGCCATTCGTGCAGGTCGGAACTTACCCGACAAGGAATTTCGCTACCTTAGGACCGTTATAGTTACGGCCGCCGTTTACTTGGGCTTCGATCATGAGCTTCTCCGAAGATAACCCAATCAATTAACCTTCAAGCACCGGGCAGGCGTCATACCGTATACGTCATCTTGCGATTTTGCACAGTACTGTGTTTTTGATAAACAGTTGCAGCCACCTGGTATCTGCGACTGCCGTCAGCTTAGGGAGCAAGTCCCATCACCAACAGCAGCGTACCTTCTCCCGAAGTTACGGTACCATTTTGCCTAGTTCCTTCAGCCGAGTTCTCTCAAGCGCCTTGGTATTCTCTACCCGACCACCTGTGTCGGTTTGGGGTACGATTCCTACTAACCTGAAGCTTAGAAGATTTTCCTGGAAGCATGGCATCAACTACTTCATCACCTTAGTGACTCGTCATCAGCTCTCAGCCTAATGTAAACCCGGATTTGCCTAAGTTTACAGCCTACAACCTTAAACGCGGACTACCAACGCCGCGCTAGCCTAGCCTTCTCCGTCTCTCCATCGCAGTTAGCAGAAGTACGGGAATATTGACCCGTTTCCCATCGACTACGCCTTTCGGCCTCGCCTTAGGGGTCGACTCACCCTGCCCCGATTAACGTTGGACAGGAACCCTTGGTCTTTCGGCGAGGGAGTTTTTCACTCCCTTTATCGTTACTCATGTCAGCATTCGCACTTCTGATACGTCCAGTGTGGGTTACCCCTTCACCTTCAACCGCTTACAGAACGCTCCTCTACCGCTTGCTCATAAGAGCAAACCCATAGCTTCGGTGTATTGCTTAGCCCCGTTAAATCTTCCGCGCAGGCCGACTCGACTAGTGAGCTATTACGCTTTCTTTAAATGATGGCTGCTTCTAAGCCAACATCCTAGCTGTCTAAGCCTTCCCACATCGTTTCCCACTTAGCAATAACTTTGGGACCTTAGCTGATGGTCTGGGTTGTTTCCCTTTTGACGACGGACGTTAGCACCCGCCGTCTGTCTCCCGAGTAGTACTCACTGGTATTCGGAGTTTGCAAAGGGTTGGTAAGTCGGGATGACCCCCTAGCCTTAACAGTGCTCTACCCCCAGTGGTATTCGCTCGAGGCGCTACCTAAATAGCTTTCGAGGAGAACCAGATATCTCCGAGTTTGATTGGCCTTTCACCCCCAGCCACAAGTCATCCGCTAATTTTTCAACATTAGTCGGTTCGGTCCTCCAGTTGATGTTACTCAACCTTCAACCTGCCCATGGCTAGATCACTCGGTTTCGGGTCTACGCCTTGCAACTAAACGCGCAGTTAACACTCGGTTTCCCTACGGCTCCGCTATTCGCTTAACCTCGCTACAAAACGTAAGTCGCTGACCCATTATACAAAAGGTACGCAGTCACGGTCTCAAGAACCGCTCCCACTGCTTGTACGTACACGGTTTCAGGTTCTATTTCACTCCCCTCACAGGGGTTCTTTTCGCCTTTCCCTCACGGTACTGGTTCACTATCGGTCAGTCAGGAGTATTTAGCCTTGGAGGATGGTCCCCCCATATTCAAACAGGATGTCACGTGTCCCGCCTTACTCGTTTTCATCTATGGTTAGTTTTCATGTACGGGACTATCACCCTGTACCGTTGAGCTTTCCAACTCATTCCACTAACACCCCATAGACTTAAGGGCTAATCCCCGTTCGCTCGCCGCTACTAGGGGAATCTCGGTTGATTTCTTTTCCTCTGGGTACTTAGATGTTTCAGTTCCCCAGGTTCGCCTCATAACGCTATGTATTCACGTTATGATGACCACTTATGTGGCCGGGTTTCCCCATTCGGACATCGTTAGCTCAAATGCTTGTTACTAGCTCGCCAACGCTTTTCGCAAGTTACTACGTCCTTCATCGCCTCTGACTGCCAAGGCATCCACCGTATACGCTTAGTCACTTAACCATACAACCCAAATGAGTTTCACAAGGAAACTTAATCGTTGTCAGAGCGGGTAGCCCTAACAGCTGTATCGTAACTAGCTGGTTTATTACATAATTTGCATCTCTTGCGAGTACACAAATTCGCCTTAGTTTTTAGAATATTCAAGACACTTAATAAAGTGTTTTGAGAACTCAATGTATTATCAGAAAAGGATTAATTTCCCAATAATACGATTTGTAATTAATACAACGACAGACATCATCGTATTAAATACTATCAGCTTTCCAAATTGTTAAAGAAC